>JALUJS010000511.1 GCA_027056825.1 Candidatus Krumholzibacteriia bacterium
GACCAGCCCGCCCGGCCCTTTCGCCGCTACCGCATCGAGGACCGCTGGGAGGTGTGGGTGGGCCGGGACAACCGCGAAAACGACGAGCTTACCCATCGCGCCAGCCACCTGCGTGACCTCTGGTTCCACGCCCAGGGCGTCGCCGGCAGTCACGTGATCCTGCGCACGGAGGGACGGCCGGACCAGGTTCCCCGCCGCATCATCGAGAAGGCCGCCGCCATCGCGGCCCTGCACAGCAAGGCGAAACACGCCGGCCTGGCGCCGGTGATCTGGACCGAACGGCGCTACGTGCGCAAGCCGCGCAAGGCGGCGCCCGGGCTGGCGGTGTGTCTGCGGGAGAAATCGCTGATGGTCGAGCCGGGCCTCGGGCCCGGGGTCACGGCCGTCTGAAAGCGGCCACGGCGGGGCTCAGTCCGGGTACTTGCGGGCGATGCGCTCCAGGTTGCGCGGCCGCTCGAGAAAGATCTTCAGCAGTTCCGGATCGAACTGGGTGCCGGACTTGGACTCCATCTCCGCCCGCGTGTCCTCGAAGGTCCAGGCCTCCTTGTAGACCCGCTTGCTGGTCAGGGCGTCATACACGTCGGCGATGGCCACGATGCGGGCGGACAGGGGAATATCCCTGCCGGCCACCCCGTTCGGATAGCCGCTTCCGTCCCACCACTCGTGGTGGTACTGGGCCACGTCGCGCCCCATGATGATCATGCCATAGCTGCCGAAGTCCCCCATCAGGTCCTGCAGCAGTTCCGCGCCCATGACGGTGTGCGAGCGCATGACGGCGAACTCGGCCTCGGTGAGCTTGCCGGGCTTCAGCAGGATGGAGTCGGGGATGCCCACCTTGCCCACGTCGTGGAGGGCGGCCGCCCGCTTGATGTTCTCGATGAACGACGGGGTGACCTCGTGGTAGCCGGGCCGCCCCAACAGGTTCTCGGCCAGGTAGCCGGAATAGGCGCAGATGCGGTTGAGGTGGCCCTTGATGTGGCTGTCGCGGACCTCCGCCAGCAGGGCCATGCCGCGGATGACGGCGTCGCGGCTGGCGCTCAGCTCGCCCACCAGCCGCATGTTCTCCAGGGAGTAGGTCAGCTGGTCCACCAGCATGCGACACATGCTGATTTCCCTGGGGTTGAAGGTGTTCGGGGTGCGGCTGCCGAAATCCACCACGCCCACCGGGCCGCGATTGCCGCTGATGGGAAGGATCAGGTTGCTGCCGAAGGCGGGATCCAGGGTCTTGCAGCCGGCGGCGGTGAACAGGTTGTCGATGTTGACCAGGTATTCCTCGCTGAAGGCGTGGGCGTGGGCGCTGAACGGATCGTCGCACGCGATGCGCAGGGACGGATCCAGATCGGGATAGCCCACCGCGGCCTTCAGGACCAGCTCGTTGCTGTCCTGATCCAGCAGCAGCAGGGCGCAGGCGTCGTATCCCAGCACCCGCTGCACTCCCCGGACCACCTCGTCGTAGGAGGATTCGTCCACGGTCATGCAGATCAACTGGGCGTTGAAGGCCTGCAGGGCCTGCAGGCGGCTGACCTCCGAGCCGGTGAGCACTTCTGCGCCCGGATGCACGGCGATGTCCTGATCGGGACTGATGGTCATGGTCCTTCCCCGGGCTGATCACGGTTTGCGGTCCCCTCCGTCGCGCCGCAAAATCCGGGAAAGTGATCGGCTCGAATCGAGCCCACTAAAGAAATTTCGTAGGGAGTGAGTGGCCCGGGGAGCGGACCGGATCATTTCAGGCGCTCGATCTCCTCCAGCAGGACCTCCTCCAGGTCCTCCTTGGCGATGTTGCGGTGCAAAACGCCCTTGCGGTAGATGGCCACCTTGGTCTTCCCCGCGGCGATGCCCAGGTCGGCCGCCTTGGCCTCGCCCGGCCCGTTGACGATGCAGCCCATCACCGAGACCACCCGGTCCGAGGGCAGGTCCTTCGCCAGTTCCTCCACCCGGCTCGCCAGGGCCACCACGTCCACTTCCACGCGGCCGCAGGTGGGGCAGGCCACCACCCGCGCGAATCCGTCCCGCAGACCCAGGGCCTGCAGCATGTGGAACGCGGCGGCCACCTCGTGCACCGGATCGTCGGCCAGGGAGATGCGCACCGTGTCGCCGATGCCCTCGGCCAGCAGCACCGACATGGCCGCCACCGAGCGCGACGTGCCGGCCAGCAGGGTGCCCGCCTCGGTGACCCCCAGGTGCTGCGGAACGTCCGACCGGGCGGCGAAGCGGCGGCACGCGGCCACGACCTCCTGCGGGTCGCTGCTCTTGAGGCTAACGGCCACGTCCGTGAAGCCCGCCTTCTCGAGGGCCTCGATCTCGTCCAGGCCGCTGCGGACCAGGGCCTCGGCGGGATCCAGGGCGGCCAGGTCCTCGTAGCGCCGGTGCAGGCTGCCCTTGTTCACGCCGATGCGGATGGGGATGCCCCGTTCGGCGGCGGCTTCGGCCACCGCGCGCACGTGCTCGGGTTTGCCGATGTTGCCGGGATTGATGCGCAGCTTGGCGATACCCGCCTTAGCCGCGGCGATAGCCAGCGTATGGTCGTAGTGGATGTCCGCCACCAGGGGCACGCCCGACTCTCCCACCAGGCGCGGCAGAGCGGCGGCGGCGGCCGTGTCGTTCACCGTCACCCGCACCAGCTCGGCACCCGCGGTGGCCAGCTCCCGGATCTGGGCCAGGGTGGCTTCGACATCGCCGGTGATGGTGGTGGTCATGCTCTGCACCCGCACGGGCGCATCGCCGCCGATGGTCACGCCCCCGCAGTCGATCTGCCGGGTGGGACGACGGGGGGCGCATACGGCGCCGGGGCGGGCGGAAAAGGAAGAGGTCATGATGTCTCCAGTTGCGGGCCGGCCACGCGCACGTCCTGCCGGCGCAGGGTCACTCCCGCCTGGTCCAGGTGTTCCAGAAGGGGGATACCCAGCTTGCGGGACAGGCCGCTGATCTCGCGGAAGTCCTTGAAGGACATCTCGTCGTGGTCGGCGAAGTAGGACCGCAGCTTCTCCACGAGGGCGGTCCGGGCCGATACCGGCACAAGGTACTCGTTGCTGACGGCAACGGCATGGCCGTGATCGACCAGCCACCGCGCCACCTCCTGGGGAGTGAAGTCCTTCAGGTCCGGATCGGCCGCCGCCCGGCCGAACACCGCCGACTGTTCGGCCCATGCCTCCAGTCCCGGCCACTGCAGCCCGAAGGCCTCCAGCTCGACCGCGGCCTGCTCCAGGGCTTCCCGCTGGACGGCGTTGAGCGGCGGTCCTTCCGGCGAAGGCCCGATCCTGTCGCCCACCACCGTCCATTCCGCCTGTTCGGCCAGGGCCAGGCACAGGACATTCCACTCGTTGGCGCCCGCCTTGAACTTGCACTTGCGGCGGGCCTCCTCCTTGGGGATGCCCATGCGCAAGGGAAAACGGGCCGCGTAGTCGCGCACCAGCTTCCCGATGCGGGCGGCCAGATCCGCCACGAGATCCCGGTGGTACAACCGCTTTCCCACGCGCAGGGCCACCGGATCGTTCTCCATGCCCAGGGCCTCGGAAACCGGCAGGCCCGCCAGGCCGGCCTGCTGCAGGCGCTGGCGGAACAACTCGGCCGGATCGCCGGTCTCCATGATCTTCAGCGCCTCGATCACCTCGTCCCGGAAGCGCTTGTGGGGGCGCGGCGAAGGATCCAGCACGACCCCGCCCGCGATGCTGGTCACCGGCGAGTAGAAGCGCAGCACCAGGCGGTCCCCCCGCGCCGGAACCAGCTCCTGCTCCAGGTGGAGCTGGCCCAGGCCGGTGCGTGGTCCAGCCTCCCCGCCCAGGACCTGCTCGTCCAGCAGCACGATGCGTCCCAGCACCTCGCGGCCCGCGTGGTGGACGTGCAGGCGCTGGCGGTTCTTGATCTCGCCCCGGTAGTGGGGCATGAGGTTGACCCGCACGTCCAGGCGGCGCGTCACCGCAGCGGCGCCGGGCGCGATGACCTGGAAGCCCCGCTCCAGGTCCTCCTTCTTCACCCCGTGCAGGGCCAGGGCGAGCCGCTGGCCGGAAGCGCCGTGGCCGGCGCGCCGCCCGTGGACCTGGACCTCGCGCACGCGCACGCCCATCCCGCCCGGCTCGACCTGGAGTTGGTCGCCCGGCTGCACCGCCCCACTCCAGCAGGTGCCCGTGACGATGACGCCGGCGCCCGGCAGGGTGAACACCCGGTCCACCGGCATGCGGAAGGCTCCCTCCTCCGCGCGCACGGGCAAGGCCTCGGCCTCGGCGCGCAGGGCGGCCTTCAGTTCCTCGAGCCCGGCGCCCGCCACCGCGCTGACCGGCACGATGGGCTTGCCCTCAAGGAAGGTGCCCGCCACCAGCTCGCGGGCCTCCTCGGTGACGATCTCCACGAAATCCTCGTCCACCATGTCGGTCTTGGTCACCACCACCACGCCGCTGCGCACGCCCAGGCTGTCGAGGATCTCCAGGTGCTCGATGGTCTGGGGCATGACGCTCTCGTCCGCGGCGATGACCAGGAAGGCCAGATCCACGCCGCCGGCCCCCGAAACCATCTGCTTGACGAACTTCTCGTGGCCGGGCATGTCGACCACGCCCAGCTGGATGCCGCCGCCCAGGTCCAGCTCCGCGAACCCCAGCTCGATGCTGATGCCCCGGTCGCGCTCCTCCTTCAGGCGGTCGGTGTTGGTGCCCGTCAGCGCGGTGATCAGCGCGGTCTTGCCGTGGTCGACGTGACCGGCGGCGCCGAGGATGAAGTGGCGGGTGGCGGGATGGTTCATGGGATCATGACGCGTCCAGGTTCCGGGTCCGATGCGCAAAGCGTACTGCAAGATAGCACAGGCTCTGAAGGCCGGAAAGTCGGCACCCCCGTCCTTCGTGCCCGATCACTCGGGGTCAGCCGCAGCCTCATCCAGGTTCAGGATGACCAGGTGGCTATGCATAAGACCCAGATCCTCCTGCGGGGCGAGGATCATGATCAGGTCGCCCTCCCGGAGAATCTCCGTCGGATAGGGCCGCAGCCCCTTGCCCTCGCGCACCAGGTAGATGATGTCCCCGCCCGAGCCCCCAGCGAACAGGCAGCTCCGCTTGACCATGGTTCCCACGCAGGGACTGTCGTCCCGCAACCGGCCCGAAAGCAGGACATACCCGTCGGGCAGGGTGAGGGTCCGGCGCCGTACCAGGCGTTCGAACATGCTGACGGCGTCGCCCCCGCCCCGCCGCCGCCCGACGCCGCCGGCCAGGTACTGCAAGCTGTGCCGCAGGGTGTCGGCGTGGTGGGCCGGGGAATGGTAGCGGTTGGCCACCTGGGCCTCGTACAGGCTGGTGTACGGAAGCTGCGGCAACAGGCGTCCCAGGCCTGCCTGCACCAGGTAGGCGAACGACACCCCCAGGGCCGCGGGCGCCAGCAGGTGGTAGCCCCCGGTCATCTCGGTCACCATCAGCAGGGTGGCGATGGGCACCCGGCCCGCGCTGCCGAACACCGCGGCCATGCCCACGATGACGAACGGGGCCGGCGGTTGCTGGAAAAGATGGGCCAACGCCCCCCCGGTCATGGCCCCGATGAACAGGCTGGGCGCGAAGACGCCGCCCGATCCGCCCGAACCCACCGTCAGGGTGAAAGCCAGGATCTTGCCGACGATCAGCAGGGCCAACAGGGAGAGGGCGAGCTGCCCGTTCATGGCCTCCTGGATCCAGCCGTAGCCGCCGCCCAGGACCTCGGGCAGCCCCAGCGCCATCAGGCCCACGCCCAGGGCGCCCACAGCCGGCTTGAAGTGGGGTGGAATGGGAATCCGGTGGAACAGGTCCCGGCCGCCGTAGAAGACATTGGGCAGGATGAGCCCGACCACCCCCGACAGGACACCCAGACCGATATAGGACGCGAAACCTTCCATGGTGGTGACGCGGATCCCGGCCGGCACCTGGAACAGGGGCTGCCAGTCCACGAAGAACCCGGTGATGGTGTAGGCCACGATGGAGCTGATCAGGGTGTAGAGCAGGGCGTCCGCCTCGTACTCCATGTCCTCGTAGAGGACCTCGATGGCGAACAGGGCCGTGCCGATGGGAGAACGGAAGATGGCCGAAAGACCGGCGGCGCACCCGATCAGCACCAGCAGACGGCGCTCCCGCGCCGTGCGGCGGTTCAGGCCGGCGTACATCGAACCGATGCCGGCGCTGAACAGGGCGGTCGGACCCTCGCGGCCGGCCGCCCCGCCGGTGCCGATGGTCAACGCCGAGGTGACGATCTTCAGGGGCGTGACCCGGGCGCGGATCCGGCCGCCCAGCCGATGGAAAGCCTTGACCACGGTGTCGGTGCCGTGTCCCTCGGCCTCCGGGGCGATCCAGTAGACCAGGGCCCCGGAAACCAGCCCGCCCAGGGTGATGACCACCGGGATGAGCCACAGGCCGTGCGCGCCGACGCTCTGCTGCAACACGCCGCCCTCGTTGGGCAGGCCGGGAGCCGTGTAACCCGCGAAACCTTGCAGGCAATAACGGGTCACCAGGTCCAGCAACCAGCTGAAGATGCGGGCCGCGCCCGCGCCGACCACGCCCATGATGAGCGAGTCGATGACCAGGGATCGTTGCCATCTGCGCACCATGAACATCTCCGTTTCTGTCGCCTGGACCCGGCTGCAGCTATTCCCTGACCCTGGTGATCCGCGCCCCTAGCGCCCCCAACCTTTCCTCGATGCGCTCGTAACCGCGGTCGATGTGGTAGACGCGGTTGACGGTGGTCGTGCCCCGGGCCGCCACCCCGGCCAGCACCAGGGCGGCCGAGGCCCGCAGGTCCGTGGCCATCACCGGAGCGCCGGCCAGGCCCTCGACCCCGAAGATGGTCGCCCGCGGCCCGTCCACGCGGATATCCGCGCCCAGACGGACCAGTTCGGCCACATGGGTGAAGCGGTCCGGATAGATGGTCTCGGTGATGAAGCTCGTCCCGTCGGCCACCGCGCAGACGGCCATGACCTGGGCCTGCATATCGGTGGGAAAACCGGGATACGGCCTGGTGGTGACCTCCACCGCCCGCGGCCGACCGCCGGAGGCGATGGTCAGGGTGGACTCCTCCTCCACGACGACGCACCCCATGTCCCGCAACACCGCGGTGATCGGGTGCAGGTGGGAGCAGTCGACGTCCAGCAACCGCACATTGCCGCCAGCGAGGGCCACACCCGCCATGATGGTGCCCGCCTCGATGCGGTCGGCGATCACCCGGTGCTCCAGGGGAGCGATGGATTCCACGCCGGTCACGCGCAAAGTCGAGGTGCCGATCCCGTCGATGACCGCCCCGGCCGCCGCCAGGGCCTCGGCCAGGCAGGTCACCTCCGGCTCCACCGCCGCATTCTCCAGCACCGTCTCCCCCTCGGCCAGCACCGCGGCCATCAACACGTTGGCGGTGGCCCCCACCGACGAGGGTTCGAACCGGAAATGCCCCCCCCGCAACCGGCCCTCGGCCGAGGCCTGGATGTAGCCTTCGTCCAGCTCGATGTCCGCGCCCAGGGCCGTCATGCCCTCCAGATGCAGGTTCACCGGCCGCGGCCCCCAGGCGCACCCTCCGGGCAGCGACACCCGGGCCCGGCCCTGCGCCGCCAGCAGCGGGCCCAGCACGTAGATGCTCGCGCGCATCTTGCGCACCAGGTCGTAGGGGGCCGAGCAGCCGGTAACGTCCGTGGTGTCGATATAAAGAACATGGTTTTCCAGGGTGCAGCGCGCCCCCAGACCCTCCAGGATGGTCATGAAGAAGCGCACGTCCTGCAGGTCCGGAACGTTGGCGATGACCGATTCGCCGCGCGCCAGCAGCGAGGCGGCCATCAGGGGCAGCACCGCGTTCTTGGCGCCGCTGACC
>JALUJS010000512.1 GCA_027056825.1 Candidatus Krumholzibacteriia bacterium
GTCGTACCAGAAGGTGGAGCCCTCGTCGGGGGTCCGCAGGCGCCAGGCGTAGGGACGGCCCTCGGCCTCCAGCCTGTCCGCCTGGTCCGGCGTCAGGTTGCGGCACAGGCCGTCGTAGCCCTCCCACGCCCCGCCGGCCTTGCGGGCCGCCTCGGCGCGCTTTTCCAGGTCTTCGGGGCTGCAGAAGCACTTGTAGGCCTGCCCCCCGTCCACCAGCGTCTGAAGATGTTCGCGGTAGATATCCAGGCGTTGCGACTGCAGGTAAGGCCCGAAATCGCCGCCCACGTCGGGTCCCTCGTCCCAGTCCAGGCCCAGCCAACGCATACCCGCGAGGATGGCCGCGTAGGATTCCTCGGTGCTGCGCTCCTGGTCGGTGTCCTCGATACGCAGCACGAACACGCCGTTCTGGCTGCGGGCGTACAGCCAGTTGAACAGGGCCGTCCGGGCTCCGCCCACATGCAGGTGGCCGGTGGGACTGGGTGCGAAACGGACACGGGGAGCAGGGGACATGGCTTCCGTCCTTCGGGTTGGCGTCGGGTTCGGCGTCGGGCTCTGATACCCGGGCCGTCAGGGTTGCAGGTGGGGCACCGGCAGAGGCGGATTCTTGCCGCCGGGCTCCCCCATCACGGTGGCGTCCAGGCTCGCGGCCAGTTCTTCGGCATCGAGGCCATAGACTGCGACCGCGGCGGTGGAAAAATCATCGCCCCCGGTCATGAGGTCCAGGCATTCCCGCACGGCCTGCAGGCCGCCGCGGTTCTCCGCCAGTTCCCACACCATCAGGAAGGCGCTGTAGCAGGCCTTGCGGTAGACCTCGCGGTCCTTCTGGGGGTCGGCGTCGGGTCCGCGGGTCAGCAGGGCGTCCACCAGGGCCGGCGGCATGGTCACCGGGCCGTCGGTGCGGAACTGGGCCATGTAGTTCACAAGGTGCTGGCCGTCTTCGCCGCAGTACTCCACCAGGCCCTGGCGGAACCAGGGCGGCAGGGCGTCGCCGAACCGGTCCTGGAGGATCCAGTCGGTCACCAGCATGAAGGCGGCGTGGGCGTCCAGGGTCCGGCTCTGCAGGATGGGCCAGGGCTCCATGATCACCCGGTCGCCCTCCAGCTTGTAGAGGCGCCACATGCCGTAGCCGGTCATCTCGGTGTAGCGGGGCAGGTTGTCCGGGTTGAGGACCGCCAGCGAGTCGGGCAGCTCCAGCCCCAGCAGGGGCGGCACCTCATGGCCGGCCCAGTCCAGCAACTCCAGGAACTGCACCATGTCGCACACGCCGTAGCCGGGGTTGTGGTAGATGGCGAAGGGGCCCGCCCGCTTGACGGCGGGCTCGACGATCAGGTCCGGGCGCGGCTTCAGCTGCTTCCCCTCGCACCAGGTCCCCGGCCCGTACTCCACGCCCTGGGCGTCATGCAGCACCTGCCAGCCGGACCAGTACTGGGCGTGCTTGTGGTCGGGAAAGCCGGCGGTGGCCAGCTGGCGGGGGCTGCAGCGGGGAAACGGCCCGTCCGGGGTCAGCGGCGGCAGTTGGCTGGGATGGATCTGGGCCAACCCGCCGGACGCACCCAGCAGGACAACCGCCATCGTCAGCGCGGCCAGGAAACGGCGCGAACCTTTCATGATCCCCCCTGCAGCTTCTTGGCCTGGTCGTACCAGGCGACGGCTTCCTTCTTGTCCCCCTTGGCCGCATAGACACGGCCGATGGCGTTGAGCACGGCCGGAGTCTCCTTCAACTCCATGGCCAGTTCGAAGGACTCCAGGGCCGCATCGTATTCCTTCATGTAGTAATAGGCCAGACCCTGGCTGTAGTAGGCCCGGTAGGTGGGCCCCTCCATGGCCATCAACTTGTCGAAACCGGCCACCGCTTCCTCGTAACGCCCGGCGTCCATGTAGGCCAGCGAGAGGTTGTACTGGGCCTTGGCGTAGGTCGAGTCCGCCGCCAGGGCCTGCTGATAGTCGGCGATGGCCCGGTCCAGTTGCTCGGCCTTCTGGGCGCAATGGCCGGCCAGGAAGACCAGCCTGGGATCCCCCTGCAGGGCGAAGGCCTTTTCGAAGGGCTTGACGGCCGCGGAGTACTGCTTGGTGGCCTGGCAGCACTTCGCCAGGGCCAGCCAGGCCTGGGCCATCTCCGGCCGCTCCTTCACCACCTGGCGCAGGGGGGTGATGGCCGCGTGGTACTTCTTCTCCCGCATCAGGCTGACGGCGTAGTTGTAGACCACTTCCGGTTTGGCGGTTGCGGTGTTCAGCCCCTGGCTCAAGTACCGGGAAGCCTCCGCGTCGCGGCCCAGCCGCAACAGCAGGTTGCCGATGGCCACGCGGACGTCGTCCAGGGAGGGGTCCATCTCGTAGGCCT
>JALUJS010000513.1 GCA_027056825.1 Candidatus Krumholzibacteriia bacterium
ACCGTTTTGGGTCCGGGAATATATAACCTGCCGCAAAGATATGTCAAGACAGGGAAGAAATTTATTTCACCGGCGGGAACACCCGCCAGGTTGGGCGATACGGCCCGGATCAGACCGCCGCCCGGCAGAGATCCTCCAGCAGGGCCGTGAAGCTGATCCCCACCGCCTCGGCGGCCATGGGCACCAGGCTGGTGGCCGTCATGCCGGGAATGGCGTTGATTTCCAGGCAATAATAGGCGTCGCCGTCCAAGCGGAAGTCCACCCGGGCCATCCCCCTGCATGACAAAAGCTCAAATAACCTCAAGCCGTCGCGGGCGATATTCTCGTACAGGGGGGAATTGACGGGCGCGGGCACCAGGTAGTCGCTGGCCCCGGCGGTGTACTTGTGCTCGAAATCGTAGTAGCCGTCCCGGGGCCGGATTTCCACCAGGGGCAGTCGGCGGCCCAGGAAGATGGCGGCCGTCAGCTCCCGGCCGGGAATGTAGCGCTCCAGGAGCAGATCCGCGGCGCGGTCGGCGGATGCGGACGCGGCCACCTGCCGGAAGGCCTCCGGGAAGGCTTCCGGGCCGTCCACCAGCGCCATCCCCACCGAGCTGCCGCCGGTGTTGGGCTTGATGACCACCGGGTAGCCCAATTCCTGTTCGGCCCGTTCCTGGACGTGCTCCAGGGTCAGGACGCGCCCGGCCACCGGATCGGCCGGTCCGCTCACCATGCCCCCGCGCCCGTCACCCGGATCCCAGGTCACCTGCAGCCAGTCGGGGGTGGGGATGCCGGCCCCCCGCATGATGCGCTTGGCCGCGGCCTTGTCCATGGCCACCGCGCAGGCCAGGGGTCCGGACAGGGCATAGGGCACGCCCATGACATCCAGCACCGCCTGCAGGTGTCCGTCCTCGCCCCAGCCCCCGTGCAGGGCCGGGAAGACCACGTCCGCCCCGACCAGGGCCGGGTGCCGGAGCACCTCCCGGATCGATTTCAGGTCCACCGCTTCCACCTGGTGGCCGGCCTGTTCCAGGGCCTCGGCCACGGCCTTTCCCGACTGCAGGGAGATCTCCCTTTCCTTCGACTCCCCGCCCATCAACACCGCGATCTTCATGCTTCCTCCAACAGGCAGACGGCCTGCGCCGTCACACACTCCCCGCGACCCTCCGGACCCAGCCCTTCGCCGCGGGTGCCCTTGATGTTCACCGCATCGGCGCCGGCGCCCAGCGCGGCGGCCAGGTTCCGGGCCATGGCTTCGGCCCGGGGCCCAACCAGGGGGCGCTCGCACACCACCAGCACGTCGAGGTTGCCCAGGCGCCAGCCGGCCTCCGCCACCGCGGCCCACGCCCGCCGCAGCAGATCCATGCTGTCGGCTCCGGCGAAGGCCTGATCGGTGTCCGGGAACATCCCGCCGATATCACCCAGGCCCGCCGCGCCCAGGACCGCGTCGATGACCGCGTGGCACACCGCGTCGCCGTCGGAGTGACCCAGCGGTCCCACCGGGCAGTCCGGAAAAAGCACGCCGCCCAGCACGCAGGGGCGACCGGTCTTGAGCCGGTGCCGGTCCCAACCCTGTCCGATGCGCACGGTCATGTTCCGCTCCCGGGAATTCAATCGAACAGCTCGGCGTCGGCGAAGGCCACCCCGCGCCGGTCCTTGTCCGAGACCTGCACCGTCATCTCGCCGGCCACCGGCCAGGCGATGCCCACCTCCGGGTCGTCCCAGGCGATGACCCGTTCGTGTTCGGGGGCGTAGTAGTCGGTGCACTTGTAGAAGAACTCGGCGGTCTCGCTCAACACCAGGAACCCGTGCCCGAAGCCCGGCGGCACCCAGAGCTGGCGGCGGTTTTCCGCGGACAGCTCCACCCCCGTCCAGCGGCCGCAGGTGGGCGACGAGCGGCGCAGGTCCACCGCCACGTCGAACACCCGGCCGGACAGAACCCGCACCAGCTTGCCCTGGGGCTGCCGGATCTGGTAGTGCAGCCCCCGCAGCACGCCGCGGCCGGACAGGCTCTGGTTGTCCTGCACGAACGCCGCGGTCACCCCGTGGGCGGCCAGGACATCGGCGCGGAAGGTCTCCATGAACCACCCGCGCGCATCGCCGTGGACCACCGGGTCGATCACCAGCACCCCGGGCAGTTCGGTGGGCGTCACCTTCATCGTCCGCGCCCCTGGGCCAGCACCTGCTGCAGATACCGGCCGTAGCCGCTGTTCTCCAGGGGGCGGGCCAGTTCGCGCAGGCGGTCGTCGTCGATGAAGCCCATGCGCCAGGCGATCTCCTCCGGGCAGGCGATGCGCAGGCTCTGGCGCTCCTCGATCACCCGGATGAACTGGCCGGCGTCCAGCAGGGACTGATGGGTCCCGGTGTCCAGCCAGGCCGAGCCGCGGCCCAGGATCTCCACGCGCAGGGCGCCCCGCTCGAGGTACACGCTGTTGACCGAGGAGATCTCCAGCTCCCCGCGGGCCGAGGGCTTGATGGTCCGGGCCACGTCCACCACGTCGCCGGGGAAGAAGTACAGCCCGGTGACGGCGTAGTTGGACCGCGGATGCACGGGCTTTTCCTGGATGCTCAGGGCGCGGCCGTCCTCGTCCAGTTCCACCACGCCGTAGCGGTGGGGATCCTGGACCACGTAGGCGAAGATGGTCGCCTCGTCCGTGCGCCCGGCCACCTTCTGCAGGCGGCGCGACAACCCCTCGGCGTAGAAGATGTTGTCGCCCAGGATCAGGCAGGCCGGGTGCCCGTCCAGGAACTCCTCGCCCAGCAGGAAGGCCTGGGCCAGGCCGTCGGGGCTGGGCTGGACCACGTAGTGCAGGTCCAGGCCCCAGCGCGACCCGTCGCCCAGCAGGCGCCGGAACGCCTCCTGGTCCTGGGGGGTGGTGATGACGAGGATCTCCCGGATGCCCGCCAGCATGAGGGTGGACAACGGGTAGTAGATCATGGGCTTGTCGTAGACGGGCATCAGTTGCTTGCTGACCGTCAGGGTCAGCGGATGCAGGCGGGTGCCCGCGCCTCCGGCGAGAATGATGCCGCGATATCCCTTGTCCGCCACCTTGCTGCGCTCCTTCATGTCATCGCCTTGCGGGATCGCGTAGCGATTCAATACTGCGGGTTAACCGGCCGCTGGTGTACAAGAATCCTATGGCCCCCACTCCGTGTCCACAGCAAATCCGTCCCTTGCCTCCGCGTGACCGTTATGGTTTGTTTCCCGGTGTGGAAACCTGACCCGGCCGGGCTTCATCCCGGCCCGGCCCGCATCCCGGGGGAGCCTTCATGACGGATCAGCAGACCGCCGGCGCGGGGCCGGTCACGGTCGCCTTCCATGTCCCGCACCTGAACGCCGGCGGTATCGAGCGGGTGGTCCTGAACCTCCTGATCAACCTCGACCGCGCCCTCGTGCGGCCGGTGCTCATCTGCACGCGCCGCACCGGGACCCTCATGGAGCGGGTGCCGGCGGACGTGCCCGTGATCGACCTGGGCGGGGCGCCCGCCCGCCGGGCCGCCTGGCCCCTGGCCCGGGAAGTGCGCCGCTGCGGCGCGCGCATTCTCTACTCCGGCACCAACGCCGCCAACATGAGCGCCCTGGTGGCGGGCATCCTGCTGGGCGGCAAGGTGCGGGTGGTGCCCAGCGAGCACACCGCCCCGCGCACCCTGCTGGAAACCTACCGTTACCGGCGCCTGCGCACCCTAGCCATGCGCCTGCTCTACCCCCGCGCCGCGGCCATCGCCGTGCCGGTGCAGGCGGTGGGCGACGAGCTGCGCGCGGCCCTGGGGTTGCCGGACCTGCCGATCATGGTGCAGCCGAACCCCGTGCTCGACGCCCGCTTCGAGGAACTGAGCGCCGGGGAGCCCGAGATCCCCCTGCCGGATCCGGGCACGCCCCTGATCTCGGCCACCGGCCGCCTCGACCCGGCCAAGGGCTTCGACGACCTGATCCGGGCCATGGCCCTGTTGCGGGACCTGGAGCCCCCGCCCCACCTGATCATCATGGGCGACGGCGAGCTGCGCGCCCCGCTGGAGGCCCAGGTCCGCGAGGCAGGGCTCGGGGACATGGTGACCCTGGCCGGTCACGTCGCCAATCCCTACCCCGTGATGAAGCGCTCCGCCTTGGCGGTCATGTCCTCGCGCTGGGAGGGCTTCGGCAACGTCCTGATCGAGGCCATGGCCTGCGGCACGCCCGTGGTCTCCACCGATTGCCCGGTGGGGCCGCGCGTCATTCTCGAACAGGGAAAGTACGGCCGCCTCGTGCCGGTGGACGATCCGGCCGCCCTGGCCGCGGCCATGCGGGAGATCCTGACGGACCCGGACCTCGCCCGCGCCATGGCCGCCAAGGGCCTGGCGCGCGCCGCCGACTACGGGATCAGCCGGACTGTCGGGTTGATCGGGGAGCAATTCGCAGCGCTGGCTGCCGGACGGCCCTGGCCTGGGATGACCAGCGCTGGCGATACCAGCCCTCGAGGGTAAACACCCGCCACAGGTGGGGTCTCAGGTCCCGGTTGCCCGCCATGACCCGCTGCTGAAGCCTGGCCAGCTTGTCCGCCCGCAGCCAGCCGTCGGCCACGAGCTGGGAGCGGGACAGGACCTCGGCGATCCGCTCCTGGAAGCGCGCGTCCTCCCAGTGCCGCTCCAGCACCTGCTTCATCACCACTCCCACCGGTTTCTTGCCCTGGCCCCCGATGACCTGGGGCGAGGCGACCTTGATGATCTGCCCCAGGGATTCGGGGCCGAACAGGCGGTCCGCAGGCAACCGGAAGCAGAACCGGACCACGTCCAGGTCCAGGAAGGGGAAACGGGATTCCAGGCCCAGGATTCCGGCGTGGCGATCCTCGTAGTGGAGCTTCAGGGGCAGGGCGCCGTGCTCGATGGCCAAAGCCATGCGATGGTGGACCTCGGTGGGGAACTCCTCCTCCAGGCGGGTCCGGCGTTCCAGGGGCAGCCGCGTCAGGGTGGAGTTGATCCAGGGGAACCTTTCCTTGTGCAGGAAACTGCGCCGGGTGTCCAACCACGACGAAGGCAGCAGGGGCCCGAGGGCGTGCTGCAGGAAGCTCCAGACGGCCTTGCGCATCCCCTCCTCGGTCAGCCCCGCCTCGCGGATGCGCGTCGCCAGATCCCTGAGGCGCCCGGCCCGCAACAGGTAGCTCAGGGACAGCTCCTCCTGGCCCAGAAGCTCCCGGGCCCCGATCTGGTTGAGCTGGATCCCCGCCTCGACCTGACTGCCATCGTTCCGGAGCATCCAGCTGCTGATCACCCCCAGCGACGCCACCGGCTCGTCGTGGAAGATGTTCATGCGGTCCATCTCGTCCAGCAGCTCATCCCCCGTCAGTTCGGCCAGAGGCGTCGGCGGCACGAGGACGCCCCGGGGGCGGTCCTCGCGGCCGTCGTCTTCGCGCCACGGGAGCTGCAGCCCGCTCTCACCGAGCAGGGCGCCCAGCAGGAAGTGGAACTCGTCGCGGCGCGCATCCAGGGAAAACGTGCCGGCCCCCTCGGTCCGCCGCAGGATGGCCCGGGAGATCAGGGCGCGGAACTCCTCGTTGATCGCCTCGAGGCCCCGGTCGGGATCCAGCGGCTCGTCCCCGGGGCGCCAGAAGCGTTCGGGGCGCAGCTTGCCGCCGGTAAGGATCTGCATCCGGCCCGGCAGGATCCGCTTGATGCGCAGGAAGAACGAGCGCTCGTCCTGCCATGAATCCAGGCACAGGAAGCGGTGCATGGAGACCGGGTCGGGCTCGGGGATGCGGCCGCCGAGAGTCAGCAGGGCCTTGCTGTCGGTGCAGAAGGCCACCAGGTCGCCTTGATCGTAAAAGAACATGGGCCGGACGCCTAGGTGGTCCCGGGCGGCGACCAGTTCTCTGTCCGCTGCGTTCCAGAAGATGAAGGACAGCTCCCCGTTCCAGTGCAGGGGCGCGCGGCGGCCCCATTTCAGACAGGCCGCCAGGACCGCGCGCGCCGGATGCGCGGAGGCGTTTTCAGGAACGGGTTCGCCCAGAGCGCGATACAGGTCCGCGATGTCGTAGAGGTGGCCGTGACACACGGCGATGTTGCCGCGGTCGTCCCGGCAGAGGTCGGTGCCGCAAAGGCCGTCGGGGCAGGCGAGAGGTTGGACGTGGCCCACCCAGCCGCAGGGCAGCTCCTCGATCTCCCGGTGGCGTCCCCGCCAGCGCAGCGAAGCCAGGACCCCCTGCGCCACGTGGGCGGGAACCGGCTCACCCTTCCTGTGGACGATGGCGAATATCGCGGACATGCCCCGTCTCCCCGGCGGTCAGGCGTGAGGAAAATGCACCGCCCGCATCATGCCACGGCTGCACGCTGGTGCAAAGCCCCGTCATCATGCGGGCGGAAAAAGCGGCAGGTTATCAGCAGGCTCCCCGGCCGTTCAAGACGCTCCACGGGGTCCGCAGCAGGATCTTCAGATCCAGCAGAAACGACTGGTTGCGGATGTACTGGTAGTCCAGCTTCACCCGGTCATCGAAATCGACCTCGCTGCGGCCGCTGATCTGCCACAGGCCGGTGATTCCCGGGGGAACGGTCAGGCGCACCAGGTGCCAGTCCGCGTACTTGTCCACCCCGAAGGAGGTGGGGCGCGGCCCGATGAGGCTCATGTGGCCCTGCAGCACGCTGATGAGGTTGGGCAGCTCGTCCAGGCTCGTCTTGCGCAGGAACTTGCCCACCCGGGTGATCCGCGGATCGTCCACGATCTTGAAGTCCGGACCGTCCTTGCTGTGCTGGTTCAGGTGCATGACGCGGTCCTTGAGCTGCTCGGCGTCCTGGACCATGGTCCGGAATTTCCACATGCGGAACCGATTGCCCAGCAGCCCCGTGCGCCACTGCTTGAAGAACACCGGGCCGGGGCTTTCCAGCTTGATGGCGATGGCGATGGGCAGGAACACCGGCAACGACAGCAGCAGCGTCAACGAGGCCAGGGCCACGTCCATGAACCGCTTGGCGCGGGAAACGCACCACGGGGTTTTCTCCGCCCCGGTGATGGTGTCCCAGCGGGTCACCGGGCACAGGTAGGGTACCGCGTCCACCGCCGCGGCCGCGGCCGGCGCGCCGGGTTCCCGTCGGAAATCTGGATGAACCTGCCCGTGGTCTCCCCTGCGCGGGGAGGGCATGATCTGTTCTGCTGTTACCCTCATGATGATTCCCCTTGCGGACCGGCCTCCCTCACGACACCGATCCCAACCCCCCAAGTCAAATTTTTCGTGAAGTAATTCTATCACATATTACGTGCGCTGGTCAAGGCGGATATCGATAATTCCCGGCATTTTCGAAAAACAAACAATTCCTGCCATAATTATAGATGTATAACAAGAATTGACCCCTGTTTCTGGCCCTGTTAACGTGTTCCGGAGCCAAAACCGCCCCTTCCTTCCGGCCCGCCGCCAAGCGCGGGGGCATGGTGCCCATGAAGACATCCAGCCCGTGGTTCCAACTTCCCGCCGGCGCGAAACCTCCCCGCGCCCGGCTGTTCTGCATCCCCTTCGCGGGGGGCTCTCCCGTGGTTTTCCGCGCCTGGCAGGAGCGGTTCCCGGCGGACATCCAGGTCTGCCCGCTGCACTTTCCCGGCCGCGGCGCCAGGCTGCGGGAACCTTCCCTGCGACGGATGGATGACCTGGTGACCCAGGCCGCCGCCGCCATCGAACCCCTCCTGGAGGTCCCCTACGCCATCCTGGGCCACAGCCTGGGCGCGCTGATCGGGTACGAGCTGGCGACCCGCCTGCGCGCGACCGGCCGCAGGGAGCCCTTTCTGCTGGTGGCCTCGGCCGCCCGGGGCCCCCAGTTGCC
>JALUJS010000514.1 GCA_027056825.1 Candidatus Krumholzibacteriia bacterium
CAGCAGCGTCGGTCAGTGGACCAGCACCAGCGAAGGCCTGCGCCGCCAGGCCGACGGCCTGCGCGAGGCCATCACCGTGCTGGCCGATGTGGTGGGAAGCGTACCCGTGAAGAGTTGAGCGTCCTCACCTGACCATGGTCCAGGAACGAAGGCCCGCAACATCATGTTGCGGGCCTTCTCGACATTCCGGTCCCTCCGCCATCCATGGCTACGGAACCTCCATGACGCCATGACCGTAGCCGGTGTCAGGCAGTCTATCCTTTCACCACCACGCTCACCAGCTTGCCGGGCACGTAGATGGTCTTGACGATCTGCTTGCCCTCGGTCCACTGCCGCACCTTCGGCGAATCCAGCGCCGCGGCCTTGACCGTATCGGCGTCCGCGTCGGCGGCGACCTCGAGCTGATCACGCACCTTGCCGTTCACCTGGACCACCACCGTGATGGTGTCCTCCACCAGGTACTGCTCGTCGTACGCTGGCCAGGGTTCGTAGGCCAGGGTTTCCTCGTGACCCAGCCTGGCCCACAGCTCCTCGGCCAGGTGCGGGGCGTACGGGGCCAGCAGGAGCACGAAGGGCTCCAGCACCGCGCGCGGCCGCACCTTGCGGCCGGTCAGCTCGTTCACGAAAACCATCATCTGGCTGATGGCGGTGTTGAACCGCAGATCCTCCGTCATGGTCGTGACCGCGTGGATGGTCTTGTGCAGCAGGCGCAGGAGATCGTCGTCCGGATCGACGTCCTGGAGCAGCGGCGACAGGTTGTCCTCCTCGTCGCAGTACAGGCGCCAGGTCCGTTCCAGGAAACGGCGCACGCCTTCGATCCCGGTGGTGCTCCAGGGCTTGTCCCGTTCCAACGGACCCAGGAACATCAGGTACAGACGCAGGGCGTCGGCGCCGTGCTCGGCGATCACGTCGTCGGGATTGACCACGTTGCCCCGACTCTTGCTCATCTTGTCGCCGTTCTCGCCCAGGATCATGCCCTGGTTGCGCAACTTGGCGAAAGGTTCCTTGGTCGAGACCAGGCCCAGATCGTAGAGCACCTTGTGCCAGAACCGCGCGTACAGGAGGTGCAGTACCGCATGCTCGGTGCCGCCGAGGTACAGGTCCACGGGCATCCAGTACTTTTCCTTTTCCGGATCCCACGCCCGTTCGCTGTTGCGCGGATCGATGAAGCGCAGGTAGTACCAGCAACTGCCGGCCCACTGGGGCATGGTGTTGGTCTCGCGGCGGGCGGGCTTGCCGGTCACCGGGTCGGTGACCTCCACCCAGTCGGTCACCGTGGCCAGGGGACCTTCGCCGGTGCCGGCCGGTTCGTACTTGTCCACCTCGGGCAAGGTCAGGGGCAGCTCGTCCTCCTCCATGATGCGGATGCTGCCGTCGTCGAACTTCAGCAACGGAAAGGGCTCGCCCCAGTAGCGCTGGCGGCTGAACAGCCAGTCGCGCAGCTTGTAGTTCACCTTGCGCGCGCCCAGACCCTGCTCCTCGAGCCAGGCGATCATCTTCTCCTTGGCCTCGGCCACGTGCAGGCCGTCCAGGAAACCGCTGTTGATGGCCGGACCATCCCCCGTGTAGGCCTTGCCCTCGAAATCCTCCGGCGGCCGGACCGTGCGGATGATGGGCAGGTCGAACTTCTCGGCGAACTCCCAGTCGCGCTCGTCCTGGCCGGGGACGGCCATGATGGCGCCGGTGCCGTAGCCCATCATCACGTAGTCGGCGATCCAGATGGGGATGGCCTCGCCGTTGGCCGGGTTCACCGCGTAGCTGCCGCTGAAGACGCCGGTCTTCTCCTTGCTGATCTGCCGGTCCCGATCGCTCTTGGCCGCGGCCTGGGCCTTGTACGCCTCCACCGCCTCGCGCTGCGCGTCGGTGGTCAGCTCGTCCACCCAGGGATGCTCCGGGCTGATCACCATGTAGGTGGCCCCGAACATGGTGTCCGGCCGGGTGGTGAAGATGCGCAGCTTGCGGTCGCTGTCCCGGACGGGGAAATCCACCTCCGCCCCCTCGCTGCGGCCGATCCAGTTGCGCTGCAGATCCTTGATGTACTCGGGCCAGTCCAGGTCCTCGAGGTCCTCCAGCAGCCGCTCCGCGTAGGCGGTGATCCGGAGCATCCACTGCTTCATGGGCTTGCGGATCACCGGGTGGCCGCCCACCTCGCTCAGGCCGTCCTTGACCTCCTCGTTGGCCAGCACGGTGCCCAGGGCGGGGCACCAGTTCACGGCCATCTCCGCCTCGTAGGCCAGCCCCTGCTTGTACAGCAGGGTGAAGATCCACTGGGTCCAGCGGTAGTAGTCCGGCTCGCTGGTGGCGATCTCCCGGTCCCAGTCGAAGCTGAACCCCAGC
>JALUJS010000515.1 GCA_027056825.1 Candidatus Krumholzibacteriia bacterium
TGTCCTCCAGGGCCGAACCCCGGACGATGTGGTGCCAGGTATCGCCCGTGTCCACGGTGACGGGGTTGTCGTCGTTGCAGCCGGCCCCCAGCACCGCGAGAAAAACGGAACCGACAATGACCATAAAAAATCCATGGGTGCGTTCGAACATGGGAACTCCTTGGTACCAGGCGTCATGGGGGGACACCGGAATCATACTACAGGGTGGAAGAATCGTCATGCCGGCGATCACCACCGGGGTTCTACCAGGGGCAATCCCTGTCGCCGGCCGTGCCGCACTCCGTCCATCCCTCGGTGGAATCCATGTTCTTCTGCATCCAGTCGCATCGCTTGCTGCACATGTCCAGGTAGGGCTGAATGATTTCCTGCTCCTGCGGGGTAACCCGGGCATGGAGGCGCTTGAGGTTCTCCTCCTGGAACCGCGTCGCGCTCAAGACCCGCGCCGCCATGATGTCGCGGCTCGAGGCCGGTAGATTCGCTACGCTCTCCAGGGCCGCGGATGCCTCATCCAGCATTTCTTTCAGCAGCCGGGGATCCAGTCCCTGGCCCGCGTCGTATTTCTTCACCGCTTCCACCAATCGGCGCTCGGAAAAGGCGATGCGCAGCTCGGCCTTGTTCTCGGAGTTGACCGCCAGGGCGAAGCGTACGCGCTCGGTCATCAGCTTGAGCGGATACAGCCAGTCTCCGGGAACGGCCGGGGCCGAAACAACGGTTGCGCCCCATCCCAAGGCGAACACCATGGCCAGGCTTGCGGCCAGGCGCGTAAAAACCGGACGGGAAAAAACCGCCGCGCGGGAACGCCGTTTCGGGACCGGCGCCGTGGCCATGGCTCGCCCCATATTCTCCAGCATCACCGCCGGATCCAGGAGCGGGTCCGGGGCGGAAGAGAGGCCCGCGCCCAGCAACAGCAAGGGTTCGAGTTCCTCCTTCAGTTCCGGATAGGCTGCCAGCGCCTCCTGAACCGTCGCGCCGGCCAGAATCGCGCTCATGCATTCATCCAGGATCTCGGGAGTGACGTTCATTCACGGACCTCCTTGGGATCCAGGACCATCCTGAGCTTCGTCAGGGCCCGGAACAACATTCCCCGCACAGCCCCGGGGCTCTGTCCTGTGATTTCTCCTATCTCGGCCGCGCTCAAGCCCTGGATGAAGCGGAGCACCAACAGTTCGCGGTGTTCCTCCCCCACCAGGGACAACGCCCGCTCCACGTCCAGGGCCGCGGTTGTGGAGTGGGCGCCGCGGCCCTGATCCGTAGGATCGGGGGCCTCCTCCCGCAGGGGCTCCTCCCGCCGGGTATTGCGGTGGCGAACCCGGTCGATAACCGCGTTTCTCGCCAAACGGTACAGCCACGCCTCGAAAGTGCCCGACTGGGTATCAATGGAATTCAGCAGCTTCAGGAATACCTCCCCCGTCACATCCTCGGCTTCTTCGGGGCCAAGGCGATAATGGACATACTTCAGGATCCGGGGGTAATACAGGGTATACAGCCTGGCCAGGGCCCCTGGTTCGCGCTTGCGGACCCTGGCCAGGAAATCGGGTTCCAGCGGTGTGTTCGAGACGGCTTCCATCGTACCTGTTCCGTGAAGGTCCACATTCTTCAACCGCCGGGAACAGGCCCGGCCAGCGCCCCGAACCTACCAGCAGTAACCGGCATCGTGGCGGAGGCCGGAGTCATCGAAATCCCGGTCCAGGTTGCGACCACCGTCCCGGTCGGCGTCATGCCGGTCGTTCCAGCGGCACCGGACGCCGTCCTGGTCATCGTACCAGTCGCAACGACCCCGATGTCCGGGCACCACGTTGCGATACCAGTGGTCGCAGTGCCCTGTTCCGCCGGCGACCAGTGAAGGATCCTGCCGGTCATATTCCGAGCCGGGATTCTGGGCCAAGGCTTCAACCGCCAAGGCCATGCCCGCGACCAGCGCCATCGTGATCATCAGGAACCTGAATTTGCCTGTCATGGCCAACTCCTTGGATTGCGAATGCCGGACCACCCGGCCTTCGTAACGGTAAAGACGAACCTGACAGGATTCCGTTATGCTGTTTTTTCAACCCCGGTCCCGCAACAGCCGCAGGCCGTTGGCGATGACCAGCAGCGAAGCCCCCATGTCGGCGGTCACGGCCATCCACAGGGTGGCGATCCCGGCCAGGGCCAGGCCCATGAAAACCAGCTTCAGTCCCAGGGCGAAGACGATGTTCTGGCGAATGATGCGCAGGGCGCGCCGGGCGTGCCGCACCAGCCAGGGCAGGCGCGTCAGGTCGTCGGACATCAGGGCGATGTCCGCGGTCTCGATGGCGGTGTCGGTGCCGGCGGCGCCCATGGCGATGCCCAGATTCGCGGCCGCCAGGGCGGGCGCATCGTTGATCCCGTCGCCCACCATGGCGGTGTGGCCGTGGCGGTCGACCATCTCGCGCACGATCCTGAGCTTGTCCTCCGGCAACAGTTCGGCATGGACCTCGGTGATGCCGCACTTCGCGGCGACGGCCGCGGCGGTGCCCTGGTTGTCCCCCGTCAGCATGGCCACCGGGTCGATCCCCGCCCTCTTCAGGTCGGCGACCACCCCGGGGGCCTCGGGCCGCATGCCGTCGGCCACGCTGATCAATCCGCAGACATGGGTGTCGTTGCCCAGCACCACCACCGAGTGGCCGGCGTCAGCCATGGCCTCCAGGCGGTCGTGGATCTCCGGTGTCTCCTGCCCCCGTTCGTGCAGCAGACGGTGGCTGCCCAGCCAGAACTTCCGGCCTGCGATGACGGCCTCGGCCCCGCGACCCTTGAGCACACGGAATTCCTGGGCCGGCTCCACGCCGGTGACACCCGCGGCCTCGGCCCGGCGCAGGATGGCCTGGGCCAGGGGGTGGTCGCTGTGGGTCTCCATGGCGGCGGCCCGCTCCAGCACTTCCCGGTCGGTGTGCCCGCTCAAGGCGATGATCTCCTGCACCTCGGGTTTGCCGTGGGTGATGGTGCCGGTCTTGTCCAGGGCCATGACCTTGAGGCGGGCGGCGGCTTCCAGGTAGGCTCCCCCCTTGATCAGCACCCCGGCGCGGGCGGACGCGGCCAGGGCCGACACGATGGTCACGGGCGTGGAGATGACCAGGGCGCAGGGACAGGCGATGACCAGGATCACCAGGGCCTCGTAGAACCAGGCCGACCAGGAGCCACCCAGCAGCAGCGGAGGGCCCACGGCCACCAGGAAGGCGAGATTGATCATGGCCGGGGTGTAGTAGCGCGCGAATTTCTCCACCCACTGCTCGGACGGGGCCCGCCGGGAGCGGGCCTCCTCGACCATGCGGATGATGCGCGAGATGGTGGTGTCGGAGGCCGGCCTGGTGACCGTGAACTCCACGGCCCCGCTCTCGTTGATGGTGCCGGCGTAGACCTCGTCGCCCGGCTCCTTGGCCACCGGCACGGATTCACCCGTGACCGGCGCCTGATTCACCTCGGTGACCCCCTTGCTCAGCGTGCCGTCCAGGGGAAACTTCTCGCCCGGTCGCACCAGCACCGTGGCTCCCAGGGGCACCTCGGCCACCGGTTTTTCCATGATGTCCCCGTCGTGGGGGCAGATGTAGCGGGCCGTGGCGGGAGTCATGTCCATCAGCGACCTGATGGAGCGGCGGGCCCTTTCCACGCTCCAGGATTCCAGCAGCAGGGAGAACGAGAACAGGAAGGCCACCGCCGCGGCCTCGAACCACTCGCCGATGATCAGGGCGCCGACCACCGCGATGCTCATCAGCAGGTTCATGTCGGCCCGCCGCCTGCGCAGGGCGGCCAGTCCCTTGGGGAAGACGAACCAGCCGCCGCTGATCACCGCGGCCAGGTAGAACAGGCGGCTGACAAGGGGGAAGACGTGGTCCTCGATCCCCTCGCCGCCGACAAAGGCGTCGCTCAGGCTGTGATGCAGCAGGGCGTGGGAGACGAAGCCCAGCAGGGTCGTCACCCCGCTGAAGGAGCACATGGCGCGACGGCCGTTGCGCGCCCAGAAGCCGGCTTCCTCTTCCTGCTCGGTCCGGACCTTCAGCCCGGCCTTTTCCACTGCGGCCGTGATTTCCGCGGGGTCCACCCGGTCGGGATCGAAGGTCACGGTCATGACGGCGTCCAGCAGGCTGAAGTCCAGCTCCTGTACGCCTTCGAGCTTGCCGACGGTCCCCTTGAGCAAGCTGACTTCCTCGGCGCAGTCCAGACCCTGGACCACGAAATCCTGCCTGGCCACGTCAACCTCCCGGTGTTGGGGCGGCGGAATCAACGGGGTTCCGTAAATGGTAGCAAGGAATTCCCCGGAGCGCCGCAGGCAAGCCCGGCTTCGCGAACCCGCGGTCGGTTCAATAATCCGGGTTTTTTCACCAGGAAAAATGCACGAGCATGGCCGTCGGCTGGCGGGGGTTGGTCATGAGGTCGGGCTCCACGGCGTTGAGGTAGCGGTTGATCCGGGGCAGATCCTCCGCACGGCCGGCCCTGCGCGCGTAGTGGTTCACCAGGGAGCACAGGAACGCCACCGGCAGGTCGCCGTTGGGGGCGATGGCGTACTCCAGGCCCCGCGCGCGCGCATATTCCTCCACCACCGCCACTTCCGGCAGGCCGCATTCCAGGTGCTCCCGGGCCCATTCCGCCCCGGTCACGTCGAGCACCAGCCGCATACCCGTTTCGGCCCGGCTGCCGGGCACGGCGAAGGGGTTGAGCAGGACCAGGTGGCCGCGGGCCCGCGCGCGGAGGCTGTCGAGAAAACCGAAGCGGTCCGGCGCCGGAACGTGCTCCAGCACATGGCAGGCGCAAACCACGTCGGCGCATCGTTCGGCGAACGGCAGGTCCTCTCCCCGGATGCCGTTGGTCGCCGGTTCGGCCAGGAGATAGGACGTCCCGGGCAGATACATTCCGAGCAGGCCGTCCCCGCCGCCCACGTCCAGGAGTTCGAACGTCTCGCTTCCGGTGATCCGGCGCAGGAAAGCCGCCAGCGTGGACATGCGGAAATGGCGGTTGTGGTCCGTGTCTTCCACGGGCGGAGCCGCCGCGGTCCGGCACCGGTTCTCCAACTCGGACACCTGCGCGTCCATGAACCCGGGCGCCTGTTCCTTCAGGGTCCGCAAACGGTCGGCGGCGAGGGCGGGACGTCCGGCCTCGAGTTCGGCCAGGGCCAGCATCATCACCATTTCGGGGGGAACCTCGCCCAGGGCGGCGGCCGTCCGGTAACAGGCCGCCGCGCGCACGGGTTGTTTCCGGTCCAGCCAGAGATCGCCCAGGCGCGCGTGGGTCGCCGGATCCAGGGGCGCGGCCGCGGCCCGATCCAGGACGTCCTGCATGGTCTGTGGCGTCGGCATGGTCACCCGTCCTGGCTGTAGAGATCCTCGATTCCGGTCAGTTGCTGTCGGATGTCCCAGATCAATCCGTCCCAGGCGGCCTCGTCCAGGCCCAGGTTCTCCAGGTAGGGCAGGAACAGGGATGAGGGCGCTTCGATCCCCAGGTCCGCGTCGTCCCGGCGGCCCACGCCCCACAGGTCGCACACCTGCTCGGCCAGCCCCAGCAGGATCCCGCCCGGACTGCGGTCCGGATCCGGGAGGCTGCCGTGATGGCCGCGCACCGCGTCGGTGATGGCCGGCGGCAGATTCCACTGCTTGAGCATGTACTCCGCCAGTTCGGCGTGATCCAGGCCCACCGCCTCGCGCTCGGCCTCCAGCGCCACCGGGCCCGGCTCCCCGTCGGGTAGGAAATCATCGATGATCAGCTTGGCGACATCATGCAACAGTCCCGCCACGAAGGCCTCCTCGGGTCCCAGATCCGCCGCCGGCGCCGCGTTGGCGAACACGCGCGCGGCCTGGCCCACAGCCATGGCGTGCATCCAGAACCCGCCGTCGGGATGGTACCGGTAGCGCTTCAGGTTCCGCCGCGTCAGTCCCTCGGTGCTGACGGCGTAGACGATGCGCTTGAGGTTGTCCAGGCCGATGAGCACCACGGCCTCCGCGATGGAGGGCACGGTGCGCGAGCGGGCGTAAAGACCGCTGTTGGCCACCTTCAGGACCCGGGCCACCAGGGCCTGGTCCTTGTTGATGACCTCCTCGAAATCCCTGGCGGTGAAGTATTCCTGGCGGGACAGGACCAGGAACTCGTGGATCACCGTGCTGAGGCTGGGCAGCTTGTCGATCTGCTCCAGGACGTCGAAACGGATGTTCCGCCAGTCGCCGGCCGTGGTGCTGTCGTCGGGTGCATGCATCATGAAATCCTCGTTTTGATGGACGTCGCAACCGGAACCGTTCTTCAGACATCCAGCCTGGACATGTCCTCCCCCGATTTTTCCGGGTGCGGCCAGTAGGCGATCTCCGGCGCCAGCACGCGCGGCGTGAAAGCCATGATCCCCAGCAGGAACAGGTACAACATGCCCACAATGAGGTCGGGAAGCCAGGGGGGGACATTCGACACCTCGGCCAGGAACCGGTCCGGCGCCAGGGGCCAGATCCGGTGGCCCAGGTACGCCAGGAGCAGGAACGCGAAGATGAACAGGAAATTGCGGCCCAGCCGCGCACGGATGGCCTGCATGCGCGTCATGTGGAACTTGGGTCGCAGCAGGTCCTCGGCCACCTTCACTCCCCAGCTCTCGTAGGGGCTGACCTGGTCGCGGCGCAGGATCCCGCCGTAGAAGTTCTCCTCGATCATGCGCACCCGCGCGCGCCAGACGTCGAAGAAGCGGAAGCGCCGCGCCTCGATGGCCAGGAACACCATGTTGGCGAACATGCCCAGCAGGATGCCCTCGGTGGCGTACTGGGGTGAATTGAGGCTGGCGGTCAGGATGGCCAGCGTGGAGACGATGGCCCAGTTAGTGGTGGTGTCCAGCCGGGTGCGCCAAATCAGGGCGCGGTGCATCTCCGCGCGGTAGAAGTGGGCCAGGGCGGCGATGTACTCGCCCCGGGTCAGCGGGGTGTCCTCGAACTGGGGCACCCGCTCCTCGTCCAGGGGCGGAAACTGCGGAACATCCTCCAGGCCCTCATCGGGGTCCGGCGGGAATTTCTCGTCGGTCATGGCTTCATCCCTCCCGCCGGGGGAACACCCCGTCGAGGGCCTCGCGCAGGATCGTCTTGAGATCCTCCCCGAAATCCTTCGTGAGCATCCACTGCAGGTAGCTGCGCCCGTCCGGCATGGCGCAGGCCTCGGCCAGGGTGCGTCCCTTCAGCTTGCCGAAGGTGAAGACGGGCTCGTCGTTGTCGTTCCACATCAGCTTGCCCTTGCGGTCCACGAACCGGCCCTCGTCGGGGTTGCAGAACCGGTGCAGCCCGTTCAGGTCGCGCGGCAGGTCCCGGTACCGGCCCAACTGGGCGTCCAGCACCTCGAGCGTGGCGTTCACGTCCGCCAGGGCGTCGTGGGCCTCGGTCAGCTCCTTGTCGCAGTAGAACTTCAGGGCCGCCGTCAGGTCGCGGCGTTCCATGGTGTGGAAGATCCGCATGGCGTCCAGGTGGCGCACCCCGCGCAGGTCCAGGCGCCCTCCGCTGCGGCGCAACTCCGCCTCCAGCATGGGCAGGTCGAAGCGGATGGAGTTGTAGCCGGCCAGATCGGCGTCCTTGAGCATCTCCTCGATCTCCGGCCGCAGCCGGGAGAAGGTCGGCTTGTCCTTCACATCCGCGTCGGTGATGCCGTGCACCGCGGTGGCCTCGGGGGGGATGGGTCGCTGCGGATTGACCAGGGATTCGAAGGTGGCGCGGCGCCCGTCCGGGGCCACCCGCACCAGGGCGATCTGGACGATGCGGTCGTGGTCCACGTCCGTGCCGGTGGTTTCCAGGTC
>JALUJS010000516.1 GCA_027056825.1 Candidatus Krumholzibacteriia bacterium
GTCCGGGACCGGATGCGGCAAGCGCGGTGTGGGGTGTGAAATGCCTTCTTTCCCGCGCGCTTCCAGGGGGTATATTTGAGGTTTGAAGGATGAACTGTTCCCGGGGCCGCCCGGACGGCGGCTCCGCGGCTCCTCACCATACGGCAGCGAGGTGCGTCATGTCACAGTCCGGATTCCCTACCGTGGCCAGGATCATCGCCGAACAGGCGGTGGAGTTCATCGATCTTAAAATGCTCGACCTGGCCGGCCGGCTGCACCACCTGTCGTTTCCCGCCTCCCGCCTGACCGAGGCCGTCTGTCGCGACGGCATCGGCTTCGACGGCTCCAGCTACGGCTTCCTGAAGGTCGAGAGCAGCGACATGGTCCTGATCCCGGACCTGGAGACCGCCCGGCTGGACCCTTTCCGCGGTCGCCGGACGCTGACCATGTTCGCCGAGGCCCACCTGACGGACGCCGAGCGCACATCCTTTTCCCAGGACGGCCGGGTGGTGGGACGCCGGGCGGAACAGGCCCTGCGCAATGCCGGGGTGGCCGACCTTTCCCAGTGGGGGCCGGAGTACGAGTTCCACATCTTCGAGAACGCCGACTTCCACACCGCCGACGGCGCCTCGGGATTCAGCCTGACCAGCGATGAGGAGTTCTTCGGCAACGCCTACCACGCCTGCAATCCCTTCGACCGCTACGACGACTTCCGGGACGAGGTCTGTGCGGTGATGGGCGAGTTCGGCATCCCCGTTCGGTACCATCACCACGAGGTGGGGGCCCAGGGTCAGCAGGAGATCGAGGGCTGGTTCTCCGACCTGGTGACCACGGGGGACCACGCGGTGCTGACCAAGTACATCCTGTTCAATCTGGCGCGGAAACACGACCTGAAGGTGACCTTCATGCCCAAGCCCCTGTTCGGCAACGCGGGCAGCGGCTGGCATCTGCACCAGTTCCTGCAGAAGGGCGGGCGCAACATCTTCCACCACCAGGACGGGTACGCCAACCTTTCCGAGGCGGCCCTGCACTACATCGGCGGCATCCTGACCCATGCGGACGCCCTGTGCGCCTTCACCAATCCCTCCACCAACAGTTTCAAGCGGCTGGTGCCGGGTTTCGAGGCGCCCACGGTGCGCACCTTCGGCCGCTCCAACCGGGGCGCCGCCATCCGGGTGCCCAGCTACGTGACCGACCCGCAGCTGCGGCGCATCGAGTACCGGCCTCCGGACCTGACCAGCAACCCCTACCTCTGCTGCGCGGCCATTCTCATGGCGGGCCTCGACGGGATCATCAACCGCATCGACCCGGTGGCCGCGGGCTTCGCCCCGGAGGACGCCCCCTCCACGACGGGCCGGCAGGAGGATTTCCTGCCCCGCAGCCTGGACGACGCCCTGGACGCCCTGGAGAGGGACCACGCCTTCCTGCTGCGTGACGACGTCTTCCCCGAGGGGCTGATCCGTCGCTGGCTGGAATTGAAGCGGGACGAGATCAACGCCATCAACGGGCGCCCTCATCCCTACGAGTTCACCATGTACTTCGACTTCTGACCCGGAGCCGACCGATGATCGAAAAGACCGTTCCCACCTCCGGGCACGCGGAGTTCGTGGACGTCACCGGCCTGGTCGCCGGAGCGGTCGCGGAACTGGGCCTGGTCGACGGCGCGGTGCTGGTCTTCAACCCCCACACCACCGCCGGGTTGACCATCAACGAGGGTGCCGATCCGGATGTGGTGACGGACATGCTGGGGGTGCTGGACGGCCTGGTCCCTTGGCGGGGGAACTACCGCCACGCCGAGGGCAACGCCGCGGCCCACGTGAAAGCCTCGCTGATGGGCAGCTCGGTGACCGTTCCGGTCGCCGGCGGCCGGCTGCAGCTGGGCACCTGGCAGAAGATCTGGTTCTGCGAGTTCGACGGCCCGCGCCGGCGCAGGTTATGGATCAGCGTGGCGGGCGATCACCGGGGAACCTGAATCATCCCGGCTGAAGAGGGCCGCGATGTCGGCGGTGGTCGTCCTGGCGGTCACCGTGTAACGTCCCACGTCCCACAGGCCGGTTTCCGGGGACATGGCGCGGGGGGCCAGGCTCACCGTGCCGGTGAAACCCGCCCGGGCGGCGACGCTGTCCAGGTCCCCGTTGCCGAATCCGTAGGGCCAGGCGAGCCAGAGGGCCCGGGCGCCCGTGTTGTGGAAGATTGCCGCGCGGCTGGCCAGCAGGTCGCCGGCGACGGGCCGGAAGCGGCCCTGCAACAGATCCTCCCACCCGGGACCGGCCAGCGTGGCGACGGCATCCTGGTAGCGGTTCAGATCCTGGAGGTCGGTTACCAGGACGTCCCGGTCGATGAGTTCGGGGTTCCAGAAGACCGGCTCCATGATCCCCCGCAACGGCGCCTTGTAGTGCAAACGGTTCGTGTGCGATTCCAGGATGACGAATCCCGAGTCGTGCATCTGCTTCAACTCGTCCCATGAACACATGTCCAGCCCGCTCCAGGCGCTGCCGACCTCCGCGGCCGGCACGAACAGGTGCGCCCGCATACCGTATTTGCGCAGCAGGGGATAGGCCACCGTGTAGACCGACCGGTCGGCGTCGTCGATGGTCAACACGACCGCCTTGTCGGGGATATCCCCTTGGCCCTCGATGAGAGCCTGGACCTCCTGCAGGGTCATGACCGTGATGCCGTGGTCCCGGAAATACCGCAGATGGTTCTCGAACTCCGCGGCCGGCAGGGTCCAGAATTCCCGGTCACCCAGGGCGGGCAGGCCGAACAACAGGCTGCCGGCGACGCGGACGAGGTAGCCGGGATCGAACCGGGGCCGGAAGTAGTGGTAGCAGATCACCGGCACGCCCGGGCCGCCGTCGAAGGTCCCCTGGTTGGCCAGTTCCATCTGGTCCAGGTGGGTGGGCGCGGGCGTCTTGTCGCCGCCGCAGCCGCCCAATGCCGCGGGCATGGTCAGCGCGAGGAACAGGAAGACCGCCAGGAGGTTCCGGAACCGGGCCATCCTAGAACACCCCCCGCCAAGACAAGCCGACGAAGGTGCGCCGGTATCCGCTGCTGGTGGCGAACGCGCTGCGGGAATGTCCGGCCTCGAGGGCGACCAGCCAGTTCCGGCTCACCCGCAGCCCCAGGCGTCCGGAGGCTCCGCCCACGGTGATCGCGTCGGCGCCGGTTTCCTTTTCCCGTCCGAGACTACCGTCCAGGGTCACGGTCCAGCGCCGTCCCCACCACTTGGCCCTGGCGGACAGGCTGCCGTTGCGGACCCAGTCGGGGGCCCAGTACCCGCCGGGATACGGCAGGGTGAAATCACTGTGCGTGAACGAGGCCGTCACATCCAGATCCACGGCGCCTTCATGGTGCCAGGTGGTGTTGATGCTGCCCTGCAGACGGCGGTTGCCGTCGCTGTAGGTGGCCCGGGTCCCGGACGCTCCCGCCGAAAACCAGCGGGCGAAGCGCCAGTCGCAGGACAGGTTCTCCTGTTCGAAACCCAATTCCTTGCCGAAGGCCAGGTAGGTTTCCACGGGCATGGACGCGGCGCCCCCGTCGAAACGCAGGCGGGAGGTGGGCTGCCAGGTCAGCCATCCGTCGGCGCCCGGCCGGTTCCAGTCGAGCTTGCGTCCGGTCTCGGCCAGGACGTCGTCGCTGGAAAAATGGTCGTACCAGCCCGTCGCGTGCAGGGACAAGTGGGGAGTCAGGCCTTTTTCCACGTGCACCTGCAGCCCGGCGGCGGTGGCGTCCGGACGTCCGGGCTGGGAATACAGCGACAGCCTGGGGCCGGCCTGGACCAGCAGGCCGCCCGGGGCTGTGACCGCGCCCAGGGCCCGGAGACGGTGCGTGGTCAGGTCGTCCGAGTCCCAGTTGCCCCGCCAGGCGATTTCACCGGGGACCAGGTATTCGTCGAGAACGCGCAGGGCGAAGGAGCCCGCTTCGCGCCGCTGATGCGGCGCGAGGTCCGCATCGTCCTCCACGGCCCGCAGGCCGGCCCAACCGGCACGCATTTCCTGGGACCAGATCCGGCAGCGCGCCAGGCCGACGCGGGCCTCGGCGTCGGTGGGATCGTCGGCGGCCAGTTGCGCGTAGATCTCCGCGGCCCGGCCCTGCAAACCGAACCAGCTGAGGGCCAGGGCGTATCCGCGCCGGGTGCCCGGATCCGCATCGTCGGGGTGCTCCCGGTACCAGGTCTCGAACAGGTCCACGGCCCGGTCGGCGTGTTCGTTCCACAATTCCGCGAAGGCGCGGACGCGCAGGTCCTGGGCGCCGACTGCGGAGGCGGTTGCGGTCATGACGGCCAGCCACACGATGATTCCCGTCCGTACAGGGCGCCAGACTTTCCTCAAAGTTCTGCTCCTTGTCATTCGCGCACCGGCTTCCATTGGGTGACCTTCCTCTTCTGGCGATTGACCAGCAGGCCGAGCGGGGAGGTGATCACGGTGATGACCGCCATCAGGATCCAGTACACCAGGGGATAGAAGATGGCGATGATGAAGTAGCGGGGCAGCGAAGGGTCGTAGGTCCGGTCCAGGACCACGCCGGTGTAGAGTTGCATGAGGCAGACCGTGGCGATGAGCATGCCCCAGAAGTTGGGTATGGGCGAGGCGCCCACCGGGGGATAGCCGAGGGCGTAGCTCGTGAACCAGATGATCGTCAGCAGGATGTAGGTATAGGCCCAGCCCACCGACAGGCTGGATTCGATCAGCACGGGCCACAGGCGGCGGTGCTTCCACTTCAGGACGCTGCGGCCGTGCCTGGTCAGGACCTGGCTGAGGCCCAGGGCCCAGCGGCGGCGCTGGGCCCACAGGCCGCGCAGGGACTGGGGTACGCGCATCCACATCACCGCCCGGGATTCGTAGCGTACGTCCCAGTGGCGCAGCTGCAGCCGCCAGGTCAGGTCGATGTCCTCGGTGGCCATCTCGGGGCTGTACATCCCCACGTCCAGCAGGGCCGAGCGCCGGAATATCCCCACCACGCCGCTCATGGTCATGATGCGTCCCCAGATGCGCTGCGCCCGGCGCATGAGCGAGATGATTGAGGCGAATTCGATGGCCTGCAGCTTGGCCAGGAAGCTGTCCCGGTTGACCACGCGGGGGTTGCCCGTCACCGCCGCGCAGCGCGGCCAGCGGAAATGGGGGACCATGCGGTGCAGGATATCCGGGCTGGGCACCGCATCGGCGTCCATGACGAACAACAGCTCGCCGTTGGTCAGGGGGATGGCGTCATTGAGCGCCATGGCCTTGCCCTCGTTCACGAGCTTCCGCACCAGGCGCACGCGGGGGTCGTCGAGGAAGGGATGGATCTTTTCCAGGGTCTTGTCCGTGGAACAGTCGTCCACCACCACCACTTCGAAATCCGGGTAATCCACCTTCAGGACACCCTCGAGGGTGGCGGCGATATTGTCCTGTTCGTTGTAGGCCGGGATCACGAAGGAGACCTTGGGGATCTCCTCCAACTTGTAGAAGGATTCCAGGTCCTGCTCATCCATGTCCTCGCGCCGCTTGTAGAAGAGGATGGCCGTGTAGATCCACATGACGCTGGTGACCATGGGGTACCAGGCGAAGTAGATCAGCAGGAACCAGTAGAACCGGGTGGACTGGAAGGTGACGATCCAGTCGTACAGATCCATCAGGAACCCTCTCCGCCGGAAGTGGCCAGGACCTTGGCGTTCCCATCGTCCAGGGTGATGCTGATGACCTTGGCGGCCCGCAACCGGTCCAGGCCCGGTCCCCTGACGGGACGGCCCAGATAGTCGTGGCCCAGGGTTTCGGCAGGCGCTGGGGCCGGTGCGCCGCGGCGGTTGTGGCGGGCGATGTTCAGGTTGTGGCGCACCCACAAGGCGGTGGCCGCCAGGCCCAGCAGGGAGACCACGGCCAGGATGATGACCGCCTGGAAGGTCTCCAGGCTGATCTTGCGACCGCTGACGATGTACCAGTAGTACCCGAAGAGGATCCACAGCAGGATCGAGAACAGGTAGTGGATGGCGTTGCGAAGCGCTTGCATGGGAAAGAGGCTCCCTCCGCGTGCAGAAGTCCCTCCGGTTGACCGGGTCCGGCCGGGACCATAAACTTGGGCACAGCGATGCCGTGTCCTCCGGTAGGTGTCATCGACCGCAGTCGGGTTTGTTTTAGTCCGGAATTCCCATCCCCAAGGGCAGGAGATACTTGTGAAAGCGAAAGATATTCGCACCGCCTTCCTCGATTTTTTCGCGGAACGGGGCCACCGGATCGTGCCCTCGTCCACCCTCGTGCCCCACGACGACCCGACCCTGCTGTTCACCAACGCGGGCATGAACCAGTTCAAGGGCGTCTTCCTGGGCCTGGAGCACCGGGACTACAAGCGGGCCGCCTCGGTGCAGAAGTGCATGCGCGTCAGCGGCAAGCACAACGACCTGGAGGAGGTCGGCAAGGACGCCCGGCACCACACCTTCTTCGAGATGCTGGGCAACTGGTCCTTCGGCGACTACTACAAGCGCGAGTCGATCCTCTGGGGCTGGGAGTTCCTCATCGGGACCATGGGGCTGGACGCCTCGCGCCTGTGGGTCTCGGTCTACAAGGACGACGACGAGTCCTACGCCATCTGGAAGGACGAGGTCGGGGTGCCGCAGGAGCGCATCGTGCGCCTGGGCGACATCGAGCAGGGCGACGAGGAGAACTTCTGGTCCATGGCCGATACCGGGCCCTGCGGTCCCTGCACCGAGATCCACATCGACCAGGGCGAGCAGATGAAGTGCGACCACCCCGACGGCTGCGCCGTGGGCGTGTGCGACTGCGACCGCTGGCTGGAGCTGTGGAACCACGTCTTCATGGAGTTCGACCGCCAGGATGACGGCACGCTCAGTCCCTTGCCCATGAAGAGCGTGGACACCGGGCTGGGCTTCGAACGCCTGGTGGCGGTGATGCAGGGCAAGCGGAGCAACTACGACACCGACCTGTTCATCCCCCTCATCGAATGCATGGCCGCAATCAGCGGCCGCGAACCGGTGGGCGAGGACCGCGTCAGCATGCAGGTCATCGCCGACCACGCCCGGGCCTGCACCTTCACCGTGGCCGACGGCGCCATCCCCTCCAACGAGGGTCGCGGCTACGTGGTGCGCCGTATCCTGCGCCGCGCGGCCCGGCACGGGCACCTGCTGGGAGTCGAGGAGCCTTTCCTGTACCGCATCGCCGCGGTAGTGATCGACGAGATGGGGGAGGCGTATCCCGAACTCACCGAGCGCCGCGAGCGCATCCTGGCGACCATCCTCCAGGAGGAGGAACGCTTCGGCCGCACCCTCACCGCCGGCCTGCAGGTCTACCGCGACATGCGCGAGGCCATGCGCCGCGAGGGCCGCACCGAACTGTCGGGCGACGAGGCCTTCCGCCTGCACGACACCTACGGCTTCCCGGTGGACCTGACGGCCATCGTGGCCGCCGAAGACGGCTTTACCGTCGACCGCGAGGGCTTCGAAACCTGCATGCAGCAGCAGCGGGACCGCAGCCGCAAGCAGAACGTGTTCATGGCGGGCATCGGGGCCTGGCTGCCCGTGGATGCGGACTTCGACCCCGCCGTGTTCCGCGGCCGGTTCACCGGGTACGACGAACTGGAGCGCGAGGGGCGCGTGGTCGCCGTGCGCCCGGCGGGCGAGGACTCCGCAGGCCGTCCGCTGTGCCACCTGCTGTGCGACGCCACCCCCTTCTACGCGGAGTCCGGCGGACAGGTGGCCGACACCGGGACGGTGGCCCTGCAGGGAACGGGCCGGGAATTGCCGGTCCTGGGTGTGGTCAAGGCCGAGGAGGGGCCGGCGTGCGTGGTCACGGGCGACGCGGCGGAGTTGGCGGTGGAACTGGAGGCGGATCCGCGCGTCCTGCTGCGGGTCGACGGGGAACATCGCGCCGGCGTGATGCGGCACCACACCGCCACCCACCTGCTGCACGCGGCCCTGCGCGAAGTCCTGGGCGAGCACGTGGAACAGGCCGGCAGCGTGGTCGAGGCCGGGCGCCTGCGTTTCGATTTCCGGCACGACAAGGCCGTCACCCCCGCCGAACTGCGGCGGGTGGAGGACCTGGTCAACGCCGAGATCCTGGCCAATCGCAGCGTGATCCGCCACGACGCCGTGCCCCTCGACGAGGCCCGACGGCGTGGGGCCATGGCCCTGTTCGGCGAGAAGTACGGCGATGTCGTGCGCATGATCGAGATCCACGGAGGCGCGGTGGCGGTGGGCGAAGAGGACCCGGACGCCGGTCCCGTGTTCTCGCTGGAGCTTTGCGGCGGCACACACGTGCGGCGCACCGGGGACATCGGCCCGGTGCGCATCACCGGCGAGCAGAGCGTGGCCGCGGGGGTGCGCCGCATCGAGGCCGTGGCCGGGCCGGGCGCCCTGGACCTGTACGCCCGGGACCGGGAGACCGTCGAGCATATCGCCGCGCGCCTGCGCCGCGACGGTCCGCCGCTGGAGGAGCAGACGGCAGCCTTGCTGGCAGAGCGCGACGCCCTGCGCAAGGAACTGGCGGCCCTGCAGCAGCAGCTGGCCAAGGGATCGCTGGCGAGCGCCCTGGACGAGCCGCGGGAAGTGGCCGGGCTGAAGGTGGTGACTGCGCGGGTGGATGCCGAGGACCGCGGCGCCCTGCTGCAACTGGGAGACCACGTGCGGGACAAGCTGGGCGAAAAGGGTGTGGTGGTCCTGGCGGCCGCGCCCGGCGGAAAACCCACGCTGCTGGTGACGATCACCGGCGATCTTGTCGATGGCGGCCGGCTCCACGCCGGCAACCTGGTCAAGGAACTGGCGGCGCGGGCCGGCGGCCGGGGCGGCGGCAAGCCGGGCACCGCCCAGGCGGGCCTGCCGGACGAGGCGGCCCTGGACAAGGCCCTGTCGGTCGTGGACGAGGTGCTGGCGGGAGGGGACTGATCCCGGTCATTCCCGGAAACGGATGTATTCCCGCGGCTCCTTGCGCCGGATGTCCGGGACCATGGCGTCCGGCGCGGGGTGGCCGGCCACCAGCAACAGGAAGGCCCTTTCCGAGGCGGGCCGCCCCAGGATCTCCCGCAGGAAGCCCATGGGGCTGGGGGTGTGGGTCAGGGTGGCCAGACCGGCCTGGTGCAGGGCCGCGATGAGGAAGCCCGCCGCCAGGCCCACCGATTCCCGGGTGTAGTAGTGCTTCCGCTTGTTGCCCTCGGCGTCGCGTCCGTGGCGCTGTTCGAAGATCGCGATGAGCCACGGCGCGGTTTCCAGGAAGGGCTTGTTCGCGTCGGTGCCCAGGGGCGCGAGATCCTCCAGCCAATCCTCGGGCGCGCGCCCGGTGTAGAAGCGGCGCTCCTCCTCTTCCGCCGCCAACCGGATCTTCCGCTTCAGCTCGGGATTGGACACGGCTTCGAAATGCCACGGTTGCTTGTTGGCCCCGCTGGGAGCCTGGCCGGCGCACTCCAGGCAGGCCGCGATGATTTCCCGGGGCACCGGACGGTCGGAAAAGTCGCGCACCGTCCGGCGCAGGGCCATGTGGTCCGCGAAGGCGCGGGCCCGGGCGAGCATCTCGTCCTCCGGCAACTCGGGCCGGTGAGGCAGGGGGACCATGTCGGGTGTGGTCATGACGCGTCCTCTTTACCCGGAATACTGGAATATTCCGGGTCAATGCTTGCCGAAAGTGATGCCCAGCGAGAGGGTCGTGAAATCGTCCACGCCGCCGACGACATCGCCGGTGATGCTCAGGTGGCGGCGCACATCCAGGTGGAAATCCTGTCCGCCGTCGGTGCGCCAAAGCAGGCCGCCGCCTCCCATGACGCCCATGTACAGGTCGGCCGATGTATACCATCCGGTGCCCAGGACGGCGTAGGGCCGCAGGCCGCCGCCGGCGCCGCTGACGATGACGTCCAGGCCCATGTTGGTCACCGGATCGGTGGAGTAGTAGGCGGACCCGCCGTCCCCGTCCAGGGGGCCGCCGGAACTGCGTTCGAAGGCGTAGTAACCGATGGCCGGTCCCATGCGCACGTGTCGGCCCAGGTCCTTGAGCAGGGCCAGGCGCATACCGAAGACTCCGCTGTCGGAGTCCAGATCGTTGTCCCAGGCCAGGCCAGAATCCAGCACCAGCCGCAAGGCCGGCGCCGACGATAGCGGTTGCCGTGTCCGGGGTGTCTCCTCCGCGGGATAGATGGTGATCCAGTCGCTGGACAGCGCGCCGAGGCCCGCGCCCAAGCCGCCGATGACCACGGCTCCGCTGACGGCGCCCAGGGTAGCGCCGACCACGGCGCCCTCCGCGGGTCCGACATTGTCGCTTGAACTGATGGTGCCGAAGACCCAACCGAGCAGGCCGCCCATGGCCCCGGCGGTAACCGCGCCGCCGGTGGCTCCCCAGCGGGCGCCCCGGCCGACGCCTGAGTCCCAGACCTCGATGCGCCGGATGGCGCCGCCTGTAATCCTGATGCGGGTCTGTGGTGCGTCGTCGGCCAAAAGGACAAGGGTGTCTCCCCGGAAGGCGGCGAACCGGCCCTGGAGGGGAAGCCCGTGCGCGACCGTCACCCGCAGACGGTTGCCGGTGGTGATGTCCCCGAGAGCGGAGGCCGGGGTCTGGTCGGCGGCCGCCCGGGCCATGGGGACCGAAACAAGGCAAACAAGCAGCAGGGATAATACGGGTCCGATATTGCCTGGCTGTTGCGCGCGGCCAAGGGAACTTCCGCAGGACCTGTCCTGCACGGCGATCTCCTCTCATGGGGGTGATCATGCGCTGTCATCAGGATACGGGGCGGGGACGGGATGGTTCCAGGCCAAATCCGGACGGCGTACAGGGTCCTGGTTGGCAAGGGATGGCCCGGGCCCTATTGTCAGGGCATGAGGATCAGGGATGCAGCGGAATACGGGATGTTTCGTGTCGGCGTGGGATTGCTGGGTTTCCTGCCGGCGGCGTGGTCGCGCGCCCTGCTGGAGCAGGCCGGCCGCCTGGCGGTAAGACACCGGTGGTGGCGGGCCGACGTGGCTGAAGCCCAGCTGTCCGCGGCCTTCCCCGACCTTGAACCGGCCGATCGGGCGCGATTGCTGCAGGACCTTTTCCGCCACCTGGCGTTGACCGTGCACGAGGTCTTTGTCCGGCCCCCGGATCCGGACTGGGCTTGCGTATCCGGAGGCTGGGATCCACTGGAAAAGACGTTGGCCCGGGGCCGGGGGCTCATCCTTGCCTCCCTGCACTGCGGGAACTTCGAACTGTGCGGCCGGGTGATCGCCCGGCGCTGCGAGCTGCTGGATGTGGTCAAGCCCCAGCGCAACCGTCTGTTCGACCGGTACCTGGACCGCATGCGCCGCCGGGGGGGCATCGCCACCGTGCCGGTGGATCGCTCCGGCCCCGCCGTCCTGGCGCATCTGCGCAAGGGGGGTGTCGTGTCCCTGCTCCTGGACCAGGATGCCGGGGACAAGGGGGTGGTGGTGGATTTCCTGGGCCGGCCGGCCTCGACCTGGTCCGGCGCCGCGCGGCTGTCCCTGCAGACTGGATGTCCGGTGCTGCCGGTCTGCCTCGTGCGCGATCCCGCGGAAGGACACCGGCTGCGGTTTGGCTCTCTCATCGATCCGGGTGAATTGCCCGGAGACCTGCGGGAGGTCCGGGCCTTGACCGCCCTGATCACTCGCCGCCTGGAGACCTTCGTGCGTGAGCATCCCGAACAATGGTTCTGGGTGCATCGCCGGTGGAAGGGCGCGGAGGTCGCCCAAAAGGAAACCGCCGACTCCCGGTAGGAGCCGGCGGTAAGCAAGAGGATCACCTCTGCGGGGGAATCATGACATGCGGTCGATGATGGCTTGGCCGAAACCGCTGCAGCTGACCTCGGTGACATCCTCGCGGCCTTCGCCCTTCATCAGGCGGGCCAGGTCGTAGGTCACGTGGCCGTCGGTGATGGCCTTCTCCACGCCGTGCAGGATCATGTCCGCGGCCTCGGTCCAGCCCATGTGGCGCAGCATCATCTCCGCCGACAGGATGATCGAACCGGGGTTGACCTTGTCCATGCCCGTGTACTTGGGCGCGGTGCCGTGGGTCGCCTCGAACAGGGCGACTTCGTCGCTCATGTTGGCGCCGGGGCCGAGGCCCAGTCCGCCGACCAGGGCAATGGCCGCATCGGACATGTAGTCGCCGTTGAGGTTGGGCAGCGCCAGCACGCTGTACTCGCCCGGCCGGGTCTGGATCTGCTGGAAGATCGAGTCGGCGATGCGGTCCTTGATCAGGATCTTGCCCGCGGGCATCTTGCCGTCCATCTCGTCCCACAGCGCCTTCTCGGTCACGAAGGTGTCCCCGAAGTCCTCGGCGGCCAGCTCGTAGCCCCACTTGGCGAAGCTGCCCTCGGTGAACTTCATGATGTTGCCCTTGTGGACCAGGGTCACCGAAGGCAGGTTGTTGTTCTTGGCCCACTCCAGGGCTTTGCGCACCAGGCGCTTGGTCCCGAACTCGCTGATGGGCTTGACGCCGATGCCGCTGTCGGGACGGATCTCGCGGCCGGTCTTCTCCTTGATCAGCTCGATGATGGCCTTGGCGGTGTCGCTGCCGCGCTCGAAGTCGTAGCCGGCGTACACGTCCTCGGTGTTCTCGCGGAAGATCACGAAGTCGACCTTGTCGGCGTACTTGTTGGGGCTGGGCACGCCCTTGAAGTACTTGACCGGGCGGACGCAGGCGAACAGGTCCAGGTGCTGGCGGAAGCGTACGTTGATGCTGCGGAAGCGCTCGCACACCCCGTCGTCCTTGCCGCACTTGTCGCACTTGCCGCCGTGGTACTGCTGGTGGGCGCAGTGCAGGCAGACGTGGGTCTCCTCGCCGATGGGCGTGGTGAAGGGGCCCTTGATGGCGATTTTCAGGTAGCGGATGGCCTCCACCGACTCTTCGGGAAATTCCGAGCCGTAGCGCTGCAGGCCCTCGAGGCCCGAGTAGATGGGGCACCAGGCGATGGCGCGCTTGCCGTCGTAGGCCTTGCCGACGGCCGCGTCGACCACCGTCTGCATCACCGGCGTGATGTCCAGGCCGATGCCGTCGCCGCGCAGGACGCCGATGATGGGGTTGTCGCCGATGACGAGCTTGCCGTTCTCATAGGTGATGAGGTCCCCGGCGGGGATTTTCACTTCCTTGAATTCCATGGTATCGCCACCCCAGGCTGGAATGAGGGCCGGGCATATCCCCAGCCGAAAATCGTGGTAACCGGGCCAATCTAGCCATTTGGAGGCGGGGATTCAAGGCGCGGGGAGAGAACCGGTTCCGCATGTGATGGTCCCTATGGTTCCTTGTCTCGAAGCCGCGAACCTGCGTCACGTGGGAAAGCGCCGGGGCTGCGGCCGGGCCATGCGCCATCTCCCGTTGCCTGTCCGACCTGGCCCATGCTAGCCTGCGCCCGCTGACCCGTGACCGCGCCGAAAGGATCCCATGGCCTCCCTGCACCCATTGGACTGGACCGTCATCGCGGCCTACGGCCTGCTGACTGTGGCCCTGGGCCTGGGTTTTCGCAAGCGCGCCTCCCGCTCCAGCGAGGAGTACTTCCTCTCGGGGCGCTCCCTGCCCTGGTGGATCCTGGGCACCAGCATGGTGGCCACCACCTTCGCGGCCGACACGCCGCTGGCGGTGACGGGGTTCATCCGCGACCACGGCATCTGGTACAACTGGTTCGGCTGGCACTACGTCATGAGCCAGATGCTCGCGGTGCTGCTTTTCTCGCGCTTCTGGCGGCGGGCCGGGGTGCTCACCGACAACGAGCTGATCGAGTTGCGCTACAGCGGCAAGCCCGCGGCCTTCCTGCGGGGGTTCAAGGCCGGCTACTTCGCGCTGCTGTACAACTTCATCGTCCTGGGCTGGGTGCTCAAGGGTATGGGTACGGTCGCGGAGGCCGTGCTGGGCGTCGATCCCCGCCTGGCGGTGGTCACCGGGGCGGTCCTGGCTCTCAGCTACGCCCTGCTGGCCGGTTTCTGGGGCGTGGTGGTCACCGATGTGATCCAGTTCGTCCTGGCCATGGCCGGCTCCATCCTGGTGGCGGTGCGGGCCGTGCGCTACGTGGGCGGCATGGCGGAACTCAAGGCGCAGCTTGCCGCAAGCCAGCTTTTTACCGCCAACACCCTGGCCTTCGTCCCCGGCGGGGGCTGGAGCTGGGATTCGGATTTCGTGAAGTTCCTGGCCTTCGTCTCGCTGATGTGGTGGGCCAGCCACAACGCCGACGGCGGCGGGTACATCATCCAGCGCATGGCCGCGGCCAGGAACGAACGCCACGCCCGGGGGGCGACCCTGTGGTTCGTGGTGGCCAACAACGCGCTGCGCTACTGGCCCTGGATCCTGACTGCCCTGGTCTCCATGGTCCTCTTCCCGGTGATGCCCGGCGGCAAGGGGGAGGAGTCGGCCTATCCCCTGGTCATGCTGAAGGTGCTGGGCCCGGGCATGCTGGGCCTGCTGCTGGTCAGCTTTTTCGCCGCCTTCATGTCCACCATCGACACGCACCTGAACTGGGGAGCGAGCTACCTGGTCAACGATATCTACCGCCGATTCCTGCGCCGCCGGGCGGGAGAGAGGGAAACCGTCCTGGTGGCCAAGCTGTGCGTCCTGGCGATGATGGCCTGCGCGGTGGTCGTGGCCTTCGCGCTCTCGAGCATCGGCAAGGCGTGGCTGTTCGTGTGGGCCATGGGGGCGGGCATCGGACCGGTGCTGATCCTGCGCTGGTTCTGGTGGCGCATCAACGCCTGGAGCGAGATCGCCGCCCTGGCCAGCTCGGTGGTCATGGCCGTGGGATTCGAGGTCACCGCGGCCATCCAGACCGGCGCGGACTACCGCCTGTTCGCTACCCCCGTCCAGGTGGGGGACGTGGCGTTGCAGACCCACCACAAGGCCATGATCCTGGTGCCGGTGACCATCGTCGTGTGGCTGACGGTGACCCTGGCGACCCGGCCGGTGGACCGCGACCGGCTGCGCACCTTCTACCGGCTCGTACGACCCGGCGGGTGGTGGTCGGACGTGGCGACCCTGGAGCCGGAGGTCCGCTGCGAAGGCCTGTCCCGGCGTATCGGGATGCTGTGGCTGGCCGGTTGCGCGGGGGTGTTCGGCCTGCTGTTCGGCCTGGGCAAGTTGCTGCTGGGGGAGACGCCCGCCGGCCTGGTGCTGCTGGCGGTGGCCGTGGCGGCGGGGGTGGTCCTGACCCGGTCCTTCATGCGGGAAACGGACTAGTCGGCGGCGGCCTCGTCCGCTGCCGGCGTGGTGTCGCCGGCGGCCAGGGGGAGCCGGAAGCTGAACACCGAACCGGTGCCCACCTTGCTGTCCACCTTCAGCTCGCTGCCGTGGCCGGTGATGATCTTGTGGGCGATGGCCAGGCCCAGGCCGCTGCTCAGGGGCACGGCCGAGGAACGGGTCCGGTCGTCGCCGATCAGGCTGGAACGGGTGCGGCTCTTCTCCCCGATGTAGAAGCGGTCGAAGATCCGGGGCAGGTCCTCGGCGGGGATGCCGGCCCCGTTGTCCGTCACGGTGATCTCCACGCCCTCGGGGCAGGGCTGGATGCGGACGACGACGTGACCGCCGGGGTGGTTGAACTTGATGCCGTTCTCCACCAGGTTCTGTAGGGCCTGACCGATCTGCAGGGCGTCGGCGTGCACCAGGGCGTCCTGCGCCTCGCCGTCCACCTCGAACTCCAGGTTCACGCGGCGGGAGGCGGCGAAGCCCTCGCAACGGGCCAGGATCGAGTCGACCAGCTCGCCCACCGGGAAGGTCTCGCGCCGCAGGTGGGTCTGTCCTGATTCCAGCCGCGAGAGGATGAGCGTCCGCTCGATGAGCTGGTCGAGGTGGTCGAGATTGTTCTGGATGATGTCCAGGTAGCGCGCACGCTCGTCCGGGTCGAGGTTCTCCGGGTCCATGTTCAGGGTCTCGATGTAGCCGCGCAGGCTGGCCAGGGGCGTGCGCAGGTCGTGGCTCACGTTGGCGATGAGCTGGCGCTGGAACTCCTCCTTGGCCCCGATCTCCTCCATCATGTGCTTGATGCGCTCGGCCATGGTGTTGAAGTGGCGGCCCAGGATGCCGATCTCGTCCGCGCTGCCGGCGGACACGCGCCGGTCGAAGTCCCCTTCGGCGAAGGCGGCCACGCCGTTGGTCAGGTTCCGGATGCGGCGGCTGGCCCAGGCCATGATGATCAGCGCGGTGACGATGGCGTAGCCCAGGATCACGATCAGGGCCCGGATGCCGAAGATCTGCCAGTCGGAGCGGATATCGGCGACGTCCATGGTGATGGGCTGGAAGCTGGCCACCAGGAACGCGTCCGCCGGTCGGGTCGAGTCGGCGGCCGCGTGGATGGGCACCACGTCGATGATCCGGTTCTCGAAGGCGTCGATGTCGCCGTCCAGGGGATAGGACGAGAAATCCCAGTCGTCGGCGGTCATGTTCCGGAGCAGGTCCGGGTCCACGTGCTTGACCGCCAGGGCGAGGCTGTCGCCGGCGGTGGAGACCATGTTGTAGCCCTGGGCGTCGAAGAGCACGACCTCGGCCTTGTAGGGGGCGATCCGGCGGCCGTACTCGGTCAGGATGTCGGCCAGGGCGGGACCCCTGTCCAGCACGGGGGTGACGCGGGCCGCCAACTCCCTCAGCTCCGGCTCCTGCTTTTCCTCGTACCAGGTCTGCTCTTCGGTGGAGTCGTAGGCCTTGAAGACCGTGGCGTCGATCCACAGGTAGTACCCGCCCACGCTCAGGCCCAGCAGGACCAGGAACAGGGCCGACATCCGGAAGTGGAGGCTGTGGGTGAACCGTGGCATCTTCATGATCAGTTCAGATGAACTCCTCGGTGAACCGGTAGCCGATGCCCCATACGGTGAGGATCAGGCGCGGCCGGTTGGGATTTTTCTCGATCTTGTTGCGCAGCCGGTTCACGTGGGAATTCACGGTGTGCTCGTAGACCTCGGCATCCTGGTCCCAGACCAGCTCCAGCAATTGCCGCCGGCTGAAGGTCCGGCCCGGGCGCGAGGCCAGGGTGTAGAGCAGGTCGTATTCCTTGACCGTCAGCTGGACGTTGCGGTCGTCCACGGTGACCTTGCGCTTGCCGTGGTCGATCTTCAACGGCCCGAGGTCCAGGATGCTGTCGCCGGCCGCGACGCGCGCCAGCTCCTCGGCCCGCTCGATCCGGCGTCGCAGCACCTTGATGCGGGCGGCCAGCTCGCGCATGCTGAAGGGCTTGGTCAGGTAGTCGTCGCAGCCCAGTTCCAGGCCGAGCACCTTGTCCGTCTCCTCGCCCCGGGCGGTCAGCATGAGCACCGGCGTGCGGGTGTCCACGGCGCGGATTTCGCGCAGCACGTCGATGCCGCTGAGCGAGGGCAGCATCCAGTCGAGCAGGACCATGCCGTAGTTGCCGGACTGGAAGGCGCGCAGGCCGGCCACCCCGTCGAAGGCCGCGTCGACCTGGTAGCCTTCGGCGGTCAGGTGCATGGTCAGCAGGTCGATCATCTCCCGGTCATCCTCGATGACCAGGATCCTGCGGGCGACATTGACTGGGGGATTCATGGGACCGGGTTCTCCCCTTGCGTGAGCGACTGGTGGCAATGGTTTGTAACTATAATTATAACAAAATGATAGCGGGGGAACAATGGGAAGAAAAGAGGTTTTTGGACCCTCTTTCGGCCCCGATGGCGCTGATTTTTGGGGATAAGTGCCCTGTGTCACGAAAATAGAATATCGCCGTGATACTTGTGTGATCTTTCCTCTGCATATTCATGTCGTGCCGAGCTTAACCTGCGGATGCTGCTTCGGCCCTGGAGGCCCGCTCCCGTGATCATGGCAGGACGGGAATTTCGAGCCTCGATTCACCGGAGCGTCACCGGGCGCGAGGGAGGAACCGCAGGTTGATCGTCCGGGTCGACCCGGAAGCATGACGAAACAATATCCTGGACCTGGCGACTGGAGGGGAAGCCTGTTGTCCGGAGCACCGGGGCCGCCGCGCGCGGCCCCGGTTTTTCGTGAATAACCCGGGGCCGGGCGGAGTACTCCCGGTGAAACCTCCGGCTTGCCTTTCCCGTAGCCGGGACGACATAATGCGGGATCGCGCAGCGATGAACACGGACCCACCCCCCTTCCTGGAGTACCCATGTTTCCTGTTGCTGATGACCTTCCTCCGGTCGGTTCCCCCCTGCTGGAATTGCACGGGGTTTCCAAGGCCTACGGCGCCAAGCAGGCCGTTCGGGACGTGACGCTCCGGATTCCCCGCGGCAGCATCTACGGCTTCCTCGGTCCCAACGGCGCGGGCAAGACCACGACCATCCGCGGGATCATGCGCATCGTGCTGCCGGACAGCGGCGAGATCACCATGGCCGGCCGGCCCCTGGACCGGCGGTCCCTGGACGCCATCGGCTACCTGCCGGAGGAACGGGGCCTGTACCGCAAGATGAAATGCCGCGAACAGCTCGCCTACCTGGCCGAGCTCAAGGGCGTGCCGCATCGCGAAGCCCTGGCGCGGGCGGACGCGTGGCTGGATCGCATGGACCTGGGAGACTACCGCGACAAGCGGGTGGACAGCCTGAGCAAGGGCATGCAGCAGAAGATCCAGTTCTCGGCCACCTTCATCCACGAGCCGGTGCTGGTCATCCTGGACGAGGTCTTCAGCGGCCTGGATCCCCTGAACATCGAGTTGTTGCGCGGCATGATCCTCGAGCAGCAGCAGCGAGGCGTGACGGTCCTGTTCTCCACCCACATGCTGGCCGAGGCCGAGAAGATCTGCGACAGCATCTGCCTGATTGAGGACGGCCGGGTCATCCTCGACGGTTCCCTGGACCGGGTGCGCGCGGATTTTCCCCTGCGCTCGGTCCGGGTGGCCTGGGCGGACGGGGCCGCGCCGCCGGACGATTTGCCCGGGGTCGTGGCGCGCGAGCGGAGCGAGGGTGCCTGGCGCCTGACCCTGGCCGAGGGGGCGGACCCGCAGGCCCTGCTGCCGGCCCTGTCGGCGGCCGGCCGGCTGACCCTCTTCGCCGCCAACAGGCCCAGCCTCAGCGAGATCTTCCTGGCCGCGGTGCAGCGGCACCGGCAGGAGGTGTCCGCATGAGCAAGGTCCTGACCATCGTGCGCAAGGAATACCTGGAGCGGGTGCGGTCCAAGAGCTTCCTGATCGGCACCCTGCTGGGTCCGGCGCTGATGTCAATGTTCGTGGTGCTGCCGGTGCTGCTGAGCAGTGCGGGCTCGGAGAACGCCCGCACCGTGGGGGTGATCGACGCCGACGGCTCGGTATTGCCGAGGCTGGAGGCCGAACTGGCGGACCAGGGCCGGGACAACGTGACCCTGGTGCCCTTCGCGGCGGAACCCGGGCGGGGGCAGGACGCCGAGGCCCGGCTGCGCGGGGCCGTGGCGTCCGGGGAGGTGGATGCCGGCCTGGTCATCGTACCGGATTTCATCGCCACCGGAAAGGCGACCTTCCTGAATCGCTCCGTGAGCGCCATGGTGATGCGTGACGAGGTCTTCCGGCCCGCCCTGGACCGCATCCTGCGCGAGGGGAGGTTCGCGGCCGCGGCCATCCCCGACTCCATGTTCTCCTACCTGTCCCGAGGCACCGCGTGGGAGTCCTTCACGGTCTCGGAGGAGGGGGTCCAGGAGAAGCAGAACGAGGAGGCGGTCTTCATCGCGGCCATCGCCCTGATCATGATCATCTACATCATGGTGCTGATGTACGGGAACCACACCCTGACCGCCGTCATCGAGGAGAAGAGCAGCCGCATGGTCGAGCTGCTGCTGGCCAGCGTCTCGCCCGGCAATCTCATGTTGGGCAAGGTGCTCGGCATCGGGCTGGCCGGTTTGACCCAGTTCGGCGTGTGGGCGGTGGCCTTCCTGGCCATGTCGCAGCAGGGTGTCTCCGTGGGCGGGTTCAGCCTGGACGTCAACTTCCTGACGCCGGTGGTGCTGGTCTCGTTCGTGATGTTCTTCCTGCTGGGCTTCTTCCTCTACGCCACCCTGTACGCGGGCATCGGGGCGATGTGCAACAGCGTTCAGGACAGCCAGCAGTTCCACGGTCCGCTGACCATGGGCCTGGTCCTGCCGATGATGCTGCTGAGCCTGGTGCTGCGCGCGCCGGACTCCACGGTCTCGACGGTGCTGAGCCTGGTGCCGCTGTTCTCGCCGGTGCTGATGTTCATGCGGGTGTGCGTGGAGACCCCGCCGCTGTGGCAGATCGCGCTGTCGTGGGTCCTGCTGGGAGCCTCGATCTGGCTGGCCGCGCGGGCGGCTGGCAAGCTGTTCCGCATGGGCATCCTCATGTACGGGGCCTCGCCCACCTGGGCGAGCCTCATGAAGGTGCTGCGGGACTGACCCGGTCGGCCCGCGCCGGGAATCTCAGGGGATCGTTTCCAGCCGGAAGCGATCCCCGATCTCCAGGCGATCCACCACGTCCATCCCCTTGACCACCCGGCCGAACACGGTGTAGCGGCCCACCAGGTGGGGCTGTTCCGACAGCGTGATGAAGAACTGGCTGCCGCCGGTATCCTTGCCGTCGTGGGCGATGCCCACCGTGCCCCGCGTGTAGGGCGCGGGGGACCACTCGCTGCGGATGGTGTAACCGGGGCCGCCCCAGCCGTCCCCGCGGGGATCCCCGCCCTGGACCACGAAGTCGGGCACCACGCGGTGGAAGGTCAGGCCGTCGTAGAACCCCTTGGCGACCAGGTCGAGGAAGGCGGCGCAGGTGTTCGGGGCCAGATGGCCGTCCAGGGCTATGACGAACTCGCCCTTGTCGGTCAGGCAACGGACCCGGGGCGCGTCGAAGGGCAGGGCCACCGGGGGTTGTCGCGGATCGCGCCGGACCGCCGGCAGGGTCAGGCGCAGGCTCTCCTGCGCGGGAATGAGAGCGTCGGGCAACAGCCCGTTGGATACGGCGGCGGCGCGGGCTTCCAGCCGGATGCGCAGGTCCGGGGAGTCGAAGCCCCGCTGGAGAATCTCCGCGGCCACACCGCGCGCAGGGGCGGTAAGGGTGTCGGCGGACAGGCCGGCGAGGGCTGCGATGACCCCCCGGCGGATCTCGGCCGTGCCCTCCCCGGAGGCCATGCGCCAGGCCCGGTCGAGGCAGGCGACGGCCGCGCTGTCGGGAAAATCCGCCAGCAGGCGGGCGCCCGTGGCCGCCACGGGAAAATCGTCGTCCAGGGCCGCCGCGCAGAAGGCGTCCTCGACGGCCCGGCGCAGCCGGTCCCGCGGCAGGCCCGCGGGCAGGGCGTCCGGGCGGTCCTGCAGCACCGAGGCCAGCCCCTCGAGGGCGGCCATGCGGACCAGCGGGGAGCGCCGCGCCTGGTCCCGGGGGGCGGCCGCCGGGTGGACGGCCGCGCCGGTGGCCGGTCCCATCAGCAGGGGCACGGGGTCGGGATGGATCCGGGCGATGGCGGCCAGGGCGGCGGCGGCGATCACCGGCTGGTCGATGTCGGCCAGGCGGGCGAGTTCGGCCGCACAGCCGGCTCCGCGCAGGTTGGCCCACGCGCCCACGGCCTCCCGCCGGACCCCGGGATGGGGGGATTCCAGCTGCCGGACGGCGGCCCGTAACATGCGGATGCGCCAGGGCGGCAGCAGGCTCTCCCGGGCGGCGGCTTCCGGCGGCAGGGGC
>JALUJS010000517.1 GCA_027056825.1 Candidatus Krumholzibacteriia bacterium
GGTCCAGCGCGAGACCCAGACCCTGGCCACCGTCACGGTGCAGAACTTCTTCCGCAAGTACGAGAAGCTGGCCGGCATGACCGGCACCGCCGAGACCGAGGAAGCGGAGTTCAACGGCATCTACGAACTGGACGTGGTGGTGATCCCCACGCACCGGCCGGTGGCCCGCCGCGATCTCGATGACGTGATCTACAAGACCAAGAAGGAGAAATACAAGGCCATCGTGGACGAGGTGGACCGCCTGCACCGACTGGGTCTGCCGGTGCTCGTGGGCACGACCACGGTGGAGGTCAGCGAGCTGCTCAGCCGTCTGCTGCGGCTGCGCGGCATCAATCACAACGTGCTGAACGCCAAGCATCACAAGCGGGAGGCCGAGATCGTCAAGGACGCCGGCCAGGTGGGCGCGGTGACCATCGCCACCAACATGGCCGGCCGCGGCACCGACATCAAGCTGGCCCCCGAGGTGCTGGAACTGCCGGAGAAATGGAAGCAGGATCCCGACCTCGACCCCGCCCTGTACGAGGACCAGGCCACCGGCCTGCAGATCATCGGCACCGAGCGCCACGAAAGCCGCCGCATCGACCGGCAGCTGCGCGGGCGCGCCGGCCGCCAGGGCGACCCCGGACAGGCCATCTTCTTCCTCAGTCTCGAGGACGACCTGATGCGCCTGTTCAGCCCCGAACGCATCATCAAGGTGATGGATCGCCTCGGGGTGGAGGAGGGCGAGGTCATCACCCATTCCATGGTGACCAAGGCCATCGAGAAGGCCCAGGTGCGCGTGGAGACCCAGAACTACGAGATCCGCAAGCACCTGCTGGAATACGACGACGTCATCAACAAGCAGCGCGAGGTCATCTACGCCATGCGCCGGGACACGCTGCTGGGCAAGGAGCTTGACGAGACCTTCGAGCGCGCGGTGCTGAATTCGGTGCGCAGCATCGTTGCCGAATGCGTCGACCCCGGCGACGCCCCCGATTTCTGGGACATGAAGAAGCTCGGCATGCTGTACCGCGGCCTGATCCTGGCGCCGATCCCCCTGGAGGAGGGAGAGCACCTGGAGATGGGCTACGACGCCCTGGCCGAGCGCCTGGAGGAGAAGGCCCTGGAGCGTCTGCGGGCCAAGGTCGAGAGGCTGGGGCCGGAGGTGGCCGACCAGATCCGGAAGTTCGTCCTGCTGCAGGTGCTGGACGACCAGTGGCGGGACCACCTTAACGAGCTGATCATGCTGCGCAGCGGCATCGGCCTGCGTTCCTACGGCCAGCGCAACCCGCTGGTCGAGTTCAAGGCCGAGTCCTTCCAGCTTTTCGACACCCTCATGGACCGCATCGAGAAGGGCGCGGTGAACCTCTTCTTCCGGGCCGAGCTGGCCCCGGCCGAACCTGTTCCCGCCGCCCAGGTCAGCAACATGGAGACCAGCCACAAGGAGGTCTCCGCCTACGACCACGCCGCCGCTCCCTCCGCAGGGGAACAGGTCATGTCCACCAACAGCCCCGACGAAGTCAAACGGCGGCCCGTCCAGCGCCAGGTGCCCAAGGTGGGCCGGAACGACCCCTGCCCCTGCGGCAGCGGGAAGAAGTACAAGAAATGTTGCGGAGCCGACCAACGGTAGGCTTGCCGGGGTTGCGCCATCGTGCTAGCTTACCCCGCATCATGCACACCGGCCCCGACCGGGTGCGACCCACACGGGAAAAGGACCGATGGAACACGAACGCGACCGCTTCAGACATCTGTTGATCATCCTCCTGGAGGCGTTGGCCTCGGACCCGGAGGTTGCCGACCCCCAGTCCCGGATCCGGGACGAGGCGGCCGCCGCCGGACTCAGCGAGGACGATGTCAACGGGTTGCTGGACTGGATCGAGGCCCAGTGGGACGTCGCCGGCCCCCAGCCGTGGGCCCCGGCCCACGCCCCCGCAGCTCCGGGTGAAGGCACCTTCAGGCACTTCGGGCCCGAGGACGCCGCCCACCTGTCCGGCGCCAGCCTCGGCTACCTGCTGCGCCTGCTGACCGACGGTCAGATCAACCGGGCCCAGCTCGAGGAACTCCTGCAGTACGCGTCCTACCTCTCGGGCAACCCGGTCGAGCCGGAGGACCTGGAGAGCATTCTGGAGCAGGTCCTGTTCCGGCCCGGTCAGCCGCGCATGACCGGGGGAGCATCCGAGGGGTACTGGTCCATCCATTGACCGCCGGCCACATCGCGCGCGTCGATCCGGGATGGCACCCGGATTCGTTGTTTCAAACCCGGATAATTCATGAAGGAGCGTAGCGAGGATGAGGAAACAGCGCGACAGGAAAGGGGCTCGCAAGGATTTGCGAGGGAGGCGTACCC
>JALUJS010000518.1 GCA_027056825.1 Candidatus Krumholzibacteriia bacterium
GTCGTCGTGGTCGTAGGGGAGAACAGGCAGGGGGCCGCCGGGCGGGGTCCTGACCGGGGAGTTCACCGGACCTTGCGCGGCGGGTTGACGTGGACAGCCTCGCCCGCGGCCACCTCGGCGGCCTCCAGCAGGGCCTCCGAAAGGGTGGGATGGGGGTGGATGGTCACCATCAGGTCTTCCAGGGTGGCGCCCATCTCGATGGCCAGGGTGGCCTCGGCGATCAATTCGCTGGCCAGGGGGCCGACCATGCCCACGCCCAGCACCGACCCGGTGTCCGGATCGGCCAGGATCTTCACCATGCCGTCGGTGCGGCCCAGGGTGCGCGCGCGGCCCAGGGCGGACAGGGGGAAGCGTCCGATGTTCACGGCGATGCCCTGTTCATCGGCCTCGCGCTCGGTCAGGCCCGCCCAGGCGATCTCCGGGTCGGTGAACACCACCGCGGGGATGGCCCGGTTGTCGAAGGCCGCGGCCGCCTGGCTGTCCTCGGCGGCGATGACCTCGGCCGCGACCTTGCCCTCGCGGCTGGCCTTGTGCGCCAGCATGGGGCCGGTGGCCGCGTCCCCGATGGCGAAGATGTTGGGCTCGGCCGTGCGGCATTCCTCGTCGGTGACGATGTGCCCGCGCTCATCAGTCTTCACCGCCGTGTTTTCCAGCCCGATATCGTCGGTGTTGGGCCTGCGTCCGATGGCCACCCGCACCTGGTCGTCGTGTGGGCCGACCTTGCCGCCGGGGGTCTCGATCTCGACGTCGAAGCCGTTGGCCGCATCGCCGCCGGTCTCGGCGATGGACAGCACCTTCGAGTCGGTGAGGATCTCGTGGAGCCGCCCGGAAACCTGTTTCACCATGATCTCGACCAGGTCCTGGTCCGCGCCCATGAGCAGGCGGGGGAAGAACTCCACCACCGACACCTCGGCGCCCAGACCCTGGTACACCAGGCCCATTTCCAGGCCGATGTAGCCGCCGCCGACCACCAGCAGGCTGGCGGGGACGCGGGGCAGGGTCAGCGCCTCGGCGCTGGACCACACCGAGGAGACGATCCCCTCGGGCAGCCGGTTGAGGCTCGAGCCGGTGGCGATGACCGCCTGCTCGAAATCGACGCCGCTGACCTCGCCGCCCTCGATCTCCACCGAGGTGGGGGAGCTGAAGCGGGCGTGGCCCCGGATGACGGTCACGCCGCGGCGCTTGAGCAGGCCGCTGATGCCTTGGGACAGGCCGCCGACGATGCCGTCGGTCCAGGCCCGTAGCTTGTCCACATCCACGGGGATGTCGGCGACGCCCAGGCCGAACTCGCGGGCTTCCATGGCGTCGCGCTTGACCTCCACGGCGTGGATCAGCGATTTGGAAGGGATGCAACCTTCCAGCAGGCAGGTGCCGCCGGGACGGTCGCGCTTCTCGATCAGGACCACGTCCTTGCCGAGGTCCGCCAGCCGCAGGGCGGCCACGTAGCCGCCGGGTCCGCTGCCGATGACCACGACCTGGGTCTCTTCGCGCAGGCTTCCCATGACCATGACGGTTCTCCTCCGTTTCCCCGGATCAGGTTTCCAGCAGCAGCAGGTTCGGGTCCGAGAGCTGGCGCACCAGCTCGGCCACGAAACGGGCGGCGTCGGCGCCGTCGGCGATGCGATGGTCGAAGGCCAGGGTCAGCGGCAGGATCTTGCGGATGACGATCTCGCCGTCGCGCACCACCGGCTTCTCCTGCACCTTGCCCATGGCCAGGATGGCCACCTCGGGGTAGTTGACGGTGGCGATCAGGGCGGTGCCGCCCAGGGGCCCGACATTGGTGATGGTGAAGGTGCCGCCCCGCATCTCGGCCGCGGGCAGGGAGCCGTCGCGGGCGCGCTGCGCCTTGTCGGCGATCTCGTCCGCGAGGGCCACGATGCTCTTGCGGTCGGCCGACGGGACCACGGGCACCACCAGGCCGCGGCCGGTGTCCGCCGCGAACCCGATGTTGTAGTACTCCTTGTAGATGATCTCTTCCTTGAAGGGATCCAGGCTGGCGTTGAACGCGGGGGCGGCCTTCAGCCCCGCCGCCACGGCCTTCATGACGAAGGCCAGCAGGGTCAGGGTGCCGCCGCTGCCGCCCTTGCGCCGCTCCTTCTCGCGCTTGCGGAAGGCTTCCAGTTCGGTCACGTCGGCGTCGTCCATGTGGGCCACGTGGGGGATGAGGGTCATGCTGGTGACCATCTTGCGCGCCACCTTGCGCCGGATCGAGCGCAGGGGTTCGATGCGCACCGGGCCATCGCCGCTGAAGTCCGGCAGGGGCTCCAGTTCCAGGAAGGGGATGGTGGCCGAGGCGTGGGCGGCGAACTCGGCGAAGGCCGTATC
>JALUJS010000519.1 GCA_027056825.1 Candidatus Krumholzibacteriia bacterium
CGATAGTGCACCGTCAGCAGGAAGTAGCGCAGGGATTCGGGCTGGTACAGGGCGGTGATCTCGCGCGTGGTGAAGAAGTTGCCCAGGCTCTTGGACATCTTCTCGCCGGCGAAGTTGATGAACCCGTTGTGCACCCAGTAGCGGGCGAAGGTGTCCTCGCCGTGGGCGCCCTGGCTCTGGGCGATCTCGTTCTCGTGGTGGGGGAAGACCAGGTCCCGGCCGCCGCCATGGATGTCGAAGCTGTCGCCCAGGTGGGTCGAACTCATGGCCGAACACTCGATGTGCCAGCCCGGCCGGCCCGGACCCCAGGGGCTCTCCCACGAGGGTTCGCCCGGCTTGGCAGCCTTCCACAGGGCGAAATCCAGGGGCGATTCCTTCCGTGCGTCCACGTCGATGCGGCTGCCGGCGCCCTCGAGCATCTCTTCCAGGCGACGCTTGCTCAGCTTGCCGTAACTCCTGAAGGCGGCCACGCGGTAGTACACGTCCCCGTCCACCGCGTAGGCCATGCCCTTGTCCACCAGCGTCCTGACCAGGTCGATGATCTGCGGGATGTGGTCCTGCACGCGGGGCTCCACGTCCGGCGGCAGGATGTTCAGCGCGTCCATGTCGCGGTGGTACTCGTCGGCGTAGCGGGCGGCCAGCTCGGCCGCGGGCACGCCTTCTTCCCGGCTGCGGTTGATGATCTTGTCGTCGATATCCGTGATGTTGCGCACGTACTTGACGTCGTAGCCCTCGTGCCGCAAAAAGCGCACGATGACGTCCGGCACCAGGGCGGCCCGCGCGTTGCCCACGTGGGTCAGGTCGTACACGGTGGGCCCGCAGCAGTAGATACCGACCTTGCCGGGTTCGAGGGTCTCCAGGGAGCACTTCCTGCCCGAAAGGGTGTCGTGGAGTTCCACGGGGCCAGGGGCGTTGATCTCGTTCATCGCGTTGTCCTCACGCCAGGATGTGGGTTCCGGTTAACCCGGATTATTCATGAAGGAGCTACTGCGGATGGTTAACGGCGTGACAGGAAAGGCGTTCTCGGATTTGCTCGGTCAACGTACCGCACCGGGTACGCCTCCCTCGCAAATCCTTGCGAGCCCCTTTCCTGTCACGCCGTTTCCTCATCCTCGCTACGTTCCTTCATGTCATCGCCTTGCGGGATCGCGTAGCGATTCAATAATCCGGGTGAAAGCAATGTAACAGGTCGGCGCCGCGGGCACCACTTCCGGCCGGATCAGGGCGCCGCCGAGCCGCTGCCGCTCAGCACGAAAGGAGCCCAGAAGCCGGGAAAGGCCGGGTCCAGGCCGCCGGAAAGCGGTCGCGACCGGTCGGCGATCATGTGCTGCTTGGCCAGGGTCAAAGCCCGCGCCCGGTCCATGCGTTCCGCTTGCGACAGCAGCGTGTAATAGTCGGTCATCAGCCGGTCGGTGGCCTCGCCCGAGACATTCCACAGGGTCGCCACCACGCTGCGGGCGCCGGCGAACAGGAAGCTGCGCACCAGGCCCACCACGCCCTCGCCGTCGACCTGGCGGCCCATGCCGGTGGCGCAGGCCGAGAGCACGACCTGGCCGCAATCCAGGTCCAGTCCGAACACATCGGCCACGCTCAGGAAACCGGCGCCCTCGGGGCCCGGGCTCAGCACCAGGCCCGAATAGCGCGGGTGGTTCTCGTTGAACAGGCCGTGGGTGGCCAGGTGGACCTGGGCGAAGGGCCCCCGCCGTCCGGCGTCGGTGAAGGCTTCGATGGTAGCCGCGGCGCCCTCAAGCAGGATGGAACCGCGCGGGGCAAGTGCGTCGAGAGCGGCCAGCTCCCGGGGGGCGTCGGGCAAGGGTCGCAGATCGGTGGCCCCGGCGGCGTGGGCGAAGATGTCCGCCTCGGCCGCCCCGGCCAGCAGGGGATCGCCGACCAGCAGCCACCCCGCGCCGGCGGGCACCGGAGGACGGGACCTGACGCGGTCCAGCACGCTGGCCGACGGCGTCTCGGTCACCACCTTGGTCCTGACCAGGAACGGCACCGCAGACCACGCGGCCGCCGCGGAATCCTCCACCACCAGGGCGTCGAACGGCAGGTAATGCAGGATCCCGTCCGGTGAGACGATCAGGCGGTCGACCCGGCCGGCCAGGTCGGCCACCGGTCCCAGCAGCGCGAGGTACAGCGCGTGGGCCGGACCGGTAAACCACGCCGGGTTACCCGCGGTCAGGTTGTAGTCCGCCAGCAACGGCAGCACCGCCTGGACCTGCCGTTCCAGCTCCTTGCGGGCCGGAAGCTGCACGAAGCGGAAATCGTCGCGGCCGACGGCCCACAGGTAGGAGGCGCTGTCGCCCAGGGCGTAG
>JALUJS010000520.1 GCA_027056825.1 Candidatus Krumholzibacteriia bacterium
AGGACCAGGAGCAGGCCTGCCACCCCCGCCTGCAGGGGGGATCGTCCCAGGGCCTCGCGCCAGGCCCAGACGATCAGCAGCCCGAACAGCGGGGTTTCCAACCCCGCCAGGGTCCAGCAGGCCACCGCGCCGGTGGCCGCGGTGGCCACCTGGCTGATGCGCCCGGCCCAGGGGGAGCGCACCTCCCGGCCCGGATCCATGGCGCGCACGATGCCCGGCAGCAGCAGCAGGGCGCCCAGGGCGCAGGCCGCGCCCAGGATGCGCGCCCACAGCGGCGCGGGGATCCCCATCTTCAGGCCGGCGGCGATCAGCAGCACCCACAGCAGGTTGCTGTAGCCCTCGACCGCCTCGCCCGGATTGAAGACCAGGCCGTGACCGTCCACCAGGTTCTGCGCGTAGCGGAAGGAGATGAACGCATCGTCCACCACGAAGTGGAAGGAGAGCCCGTGAACCAGCAGCAGGGCCAGGGCGAGCAGGGCCCAGGCTGCGGCTCCCGTCCGGGAGGGGAACATTCGGGATAATCTCGTCATACGCCCTGCGGCTCCTGTTCGGTCCAGTCCTCCACCGGAACGCCGCGGTCGGACAGGGCGGCGATCATCTCCGGCGCCGGCACGACCTCTTCCTGGCGGCAGGTTCCGCGCGCGGTGATGACGCCGGCAGCCAGCATGCGGGCGATGATCGCGGCGGGGAAACCGGTCATCCTCATCATGGCGGTGATGCCGTGCTCGGTATCCTCGTGGTCGATGATGCGGATGCGCCGGGTGACGCCGCGGCCGTCCCGGTCCCAGCCCACGGCGCTGGCCAGCAGCAGGACCACGTCGGTTCCCGGCAGGCGCAGATGCTTTTCCAGCAGGCTCGCCAGCACGTCCCGGGGCGCCACCTCGCCGCCGGGAACCCGCACCGGGTCGCTGTCGCACAGGCCGAGGTCGCGCAGCAGCCTGATGCGCTCGCAGTGCCCGGGATAGCGGATGGTCTTGTAGTCCAGGTTGCGCACCCGGCCCAGCAGGGTCTGCGGCAGGGTGGAGGTGCCACCGCTGGTCTGGAAGGCCTCCAACTCCCCGAAGGGGGCGGGGAAGCGCAGGGTCTCCAGCTCGGTGAGCGAGGGCACGGTGCGGATCTCGCCGTCGCGGATCACCACCGCCGGCTCGATGTACTCGTTGATCAAACCCTGCACCGAGAACACGATCTTGTAGTTCAGCGGGGGGCGCGGCGCCGCGGGCAGGCCGCCCACGCGCAGGTGGACGCTCTCGCAGCGGGCCAGGCCGGTGGCAAGGTGGTAGCCGAGGATGCCGGCCAGGCCGGGTGCCAGCCCGCAGTCGGGAATGATCGTCACCCCGGCGGCGGCGGCCTGGTCGCAGAGGGCGAACTCGCGGGCGACGATGTCGTTGTTGCCGCCGAGGTCCAGGAAGTGCGAGCGGGCGGCCACCGCGGCGGCGGCCAGGTCGGCGTTGTACCAGTAGTTGACGGCGCTGACGGTGACCGAGGCGTCGCTCATCAGGCGGTGCATCAGTTCGCCGTCGGTCACGTCCCCCCGGACGGTCCGCAGCCGGTCGTCGTCCAGGCGGGAGGCCAGGGCGTCCAGGGCTCCGGCGTTGCCGTCACAGACGACCAGGGCCGCGGTGTCGGGCGCGTTGCGCAGCAGGTCCCAGGCGATGGCCGTGCCCTGCAGGCCGGCGCCGAGCAGCAGGTATTTCATGGGGCTTCCTCCGGTTCCGGCCGGGACATTAACCTGCATTGGTCATGAAGGAGCTGTCGCGCTGTTTCCTCATCCTCGCTACGCTCCTTCATGACCAATGCAGGTTAGCGGGAAAATGCCCGCGCGTCACCCTTCATCCTTTGACCTGCCCGGTGGCGGGGGCTAATATCCTTGCGGCCACGCCGATTCTTCAAAGTATGCGAAGGAGCCGCCATGGACGCGAAACTGCTGCAGCAGAACCTTCTCGAGCTGATCCGCCGCACCTCGACGGACCTGCCCGCGGATGTGGTGCAGGCCATCGACAAGGGATGGCGCAAGGAGAAGAAGGATTCCTCCGGCAAGTACGCGCTGGAGGTCGTGCGGGACAACATCGCCATGGCGCGGCGCGTTTCCCAGCCGCTGTGCCAGGACACCGGCACCATCATCGTGTACGCCGACCTGCCGCCGTGGCTGGACGAGCCCGCCTTCGTGCGGGCCTTCGAGAAGGCCACCGTGCAGGCCACGAAGAAGGGCTACCTGCGCCAGAACTCGGTGGACTCCATCACCGGGGTGAACTCCGGGACCAACCTGGGGCCCGGCAGCCCGTCCTTCCACGTGCATCCGGGCCGGGGCAAGACTC
>JALUJS010000521.1 GCA_027056825.1 Candidatus Krumholzibacteriia bacterium
GGCCTCCCTGGCCCTGGCCCTGGCCCGGCACCTGGAGCCCGCCGCCGGCAGCGTGCGCCTGCTGGGCCGGGATTTCCTGGAACTCGAGGGCGCCGCCCTGAGGAGTTTCCGCCGCCGCATCCAACTGCTTTTCCAGGACCCGGGGGAGAGCCTGAACCCCCGGCAAACCGTCGCGGCCTGCCTGCGCGAGGCCGCCGGTCCCGCGGACCGGACGGGGCCGGCCGCGCGCCTGGCGGAGGTGGGGCTTGGTCCGGAATTCCTGGACCGTCACCCTCACCGCATGTCAGGCGGGCAGCGGCAGCGCGTGGCCCTGGCCCGCTGCCTGGCGGCGGATCCGGCCGTCCTGGTCGCCGACGAGCCCACCACCCAGCTCGATCCCCGCACCGAGCGCCGGATCATGGATCTGCTTGCGGGAATCTGCGCGGAGCGGGAACTCGGGTTGCTGATGATCTCCCATGACATGGGCCTGCTGGAACAGTGGTGTTCCCGGATGGCGGTCATGCTCGGCGGACTGGTTGTGGAGGCCTACCCGACGGGCGATCGCCCCCGCCACCCGTACACGCGTATGCTGCGGGAATCCTCCGCCCCGTCCTTGGGTTCGCCGCGGCCTGTTCCGGGCCCGGATCAGGGCGGCGATCCCGGGAAGTGTTGCCCCTTCGCCGCGGCGTGTCACCTGGCCACGGACGCCTGCAGGACGCGGATGCCGGTCCTGCGCGACCTCGGGAACGGACATCTTCTGAGGTGTCCGGAAGCGGACTGATGAGCCCTTTCACAATTTATTGACACGTTATGGGCCAATCTCTATATTCAATCACCAGTTGCGGCGCGGCTGCGCGAATCTGCCGCCAAGTTGCGCTCAGGCACCAGGAAATGGCGGCGACGCCCGTGAATACAGGCACCCCACACTGCCCGGTCAGGTCCAGTGCACAAGAATAGAATTCAGTTCCCAGGTTCCGTGCGGAACCCCGATTCGGCCGGATATGTTCCCTCGGAAAGGAGCTCGCGTATGCTCCGGCGTCACCGGATCACACGGCTTTGGTCTTACGGTCTTCTTCTGCTCCTGCTGTCGGCCCTCGTTCCGGTGCGGGCTGTGGCGCAGGCCCCGGCCACCATCAAGGGAATCGTCAAGGACGGCGAGACCGGCGAGTTGCTGGACTACGCCAACGTCCTGCTCGTAGGCACCACCCGCGGGACCATGTCCCTCGGCGGCGGCGTGTTCTACTTCAACGGCATGGCTCCCGGCACCTACACCATTAAGGTCTTGTACCTCGGGTACGCGCCGGTGGAGCAGACCGTCACCGTGGGTCCGGGCGACTACAAGGAACTCCACTTCGACCTGAAGGCCGTCATCGTCGAGACCCTCAAGCCCTTCGAGGTGGAGGGCGCCGAATACATGGTCGAGGTCAAGAGCGCCGTGACCGAGCACAAGGTCAGCTCCGAGACCTTCCAGAAGTACGCCATCGATTCGGTGGAGGACGCCCTGTCCAAGCAGGCGGGCGTGGTCATGCGCGCGGGGCAGCTCTTCGTGCGCGGCGGCCGTTCGGGCGAGGTCACCATGCAGATCGACGGCGTCTCGGTGGACAACCCCCTGGGCAGCGGGGCCCTCGAGGTCTCGTCCCTGGCCGTGGACAACATGAGCATGGTCACCGGCGGTCTGGACGCCAAGTACGGCAACGCCCTGTCGGGCGTGGTGAACATCACCACCAAGGAAGGCGGGGAGAAGTTCGGAGGCGGCGTGCGCTTCCTTACCGACGACTTCGGGCGCCAGGACAAGACCTACACCAACTACGACCGCTTCGAGTACGGCTTCGGCGGCCCCAGCATGATCAAGGGCCTGACCTACTACCTGGCCGGCGACCTGTCGTTCACCGACACCGAGAACACGTCCGTCGCCCACCGTCCCGAGTACCGGGTAGATTTGGGCAACACCACGCTGTTCAAGTTCCGGCGCCGACAGTTCAACTCGGCGAAGGGCTCCATCAAGCTTGCCTACACCTTCTCCCCGGACAAGAAGGTCACCGCGGAATACTCCTATTCCACCTCGCGGGCCGAGTCCTACCGGCCGAACTGGAGCGTGGAAGGTTACGCCAAGCGCGTCCTCTACATGCCGGAGGTCATCTACCGCGACCTGGACGGGGCCTGGTTCGCCACCGGCAGCACCGTTCCCGTCTATTACGGTCCCTGGTACGACGCCATGCTGCAGAACGCACGCACGGCCCTGGTGGTCGATACCCGCAACTCGAGCGAACTGCGCACGGCCATGCCCATCATCGAGGTGCGGTCGGCCGTGGACAACCGGATCCATACCGTCATCGCCCATACCGAGTTCGACGGCTTCCGCTACCCCTATTCCTCCTATTCCACCGTGGCCGAGGACAGTTCCTACACCCCGTTCAACAGCGCCGACAACCTGACCAGCACCAGGAGCATCGGCCAGGTGGCGAAGATCGTCTGGCGCCACAATCTGACCGAGGACACCTTCTACACCCTGCGTCTGGGCCTGGTGGCGTTCGATACCCGCACCGATGTGGACGGCAAGGATCCCTGGGAATACAACCACGGCGGCATCTGGTCCCCGGGCATCTTCTTCGGGCAGCACCGCATCTACCAGAACGGCACCGACTACTACACCGACCCGTTGAGCCCGTACTTCGTGACCACCAGTGACAACTTCTTCTACGGAGAGGAATACAGCCGGACCTACAGCCTGGGGTTCGAGCTGGTTTCCAGCCGGTGGAAGGGACACCTGGTCGAAACCGGCGCCGGCGTGCGCTACAACGATCTCGAACGCTTCAACCTGGTCTTTCCCGCCATCATGCGGCAGAGCAGGTACACCTTCGAGTGGTCCCAGGGCTCCAACCGCAACGTGTTCCATACCTACAACCCCGAGGGTTACTGGTACCTCCAGGACCGCTGGGAGTACGAGGGGATGGTCGTGAACTACGGCCTGCGCTGGGACATGTTCTCGCCGGGATCGGCCGCCAGCATCGAACTGGTCAACGAGGACGTCAACCGGAACGTCACCAAGTACAAGACGAGCTTCCAGCCGCGTCTCGGCTTCGCCTTCCCGATCACCGAGCGTGACGGCTTCCACTTCCACTACGGGCGCTTCGTGCAGTTCCCGGACCGGCAGTACCTGTTCGCCAGCCAGGATCCGGTGGGCAACTCCGGCATCCTGGGCAATCCGAACCTCGATCCCGAGACCACCGTGCAGTACTCCGCGGGTATCAAGCACCAGTTCACCGACTACATCGCCGGCCAGTTCTCGCTCTACAGCAAGGACATCTATGACCTGATCGCCGCCACCCAGGTGACCGACCAGCAGACGGGCCAGACCCTGGCGCGCTACATCAACAAGGCCTATGCCTCGGCCCGCGGCATCGAGGTGACCCTGGAGAAGCGCTACAGCGACAACTACCAGTTCACCTTCAGCTACACCTACTCCTTCGCCGACGGCGTTGCTTCGGACACCGCCTTCGGATCGAACCCCGAGGGTCTGCAGTTCCTGCCCAACCAGGAGCTGCCCCTGGCCTGGGACCAGCGGCACACCCTGAACCTGCTGCTGCTGTTCGCCGAACCGGGCGTATGGTCCACCTCGTTCTCCTTCTCCTACGGGAGCGGATTCCCCTGGACGCCCTTCGATCGCTTCGCGAAGCGCCAGGATCCCCTGCTGGAAAACAGCGAGCGGCTGCCGGCGACCTATTCCCTGGATATCCAGTTCGAACGGAACATCAACTTCTACGGCAAGCGCTTGTCGCTGCAGCTGCAGGGCTTCAACGTGCTGAACCAGGACGTGGTGATCAGCCCGGGCGGCGGCGGCATCTCGCCGGGCATGATCAACGGCGCCCGTGCGCTGGGCATCGGGTACCTGACCGAAACCGGCAAGTATGGCCAGGCCCTGCTGCAGGACGCCAACGGCGACGGCGAGGACGAATACATACCCATCGTCGATCCGCGGACCTTCGGCCGTCACCGGCTGTTCCGCCTGGGCATCGGGTACTACTTCTAATCTGGGGCTGAAAGTCCGGGCGAGAGGCCCGGAAGGGAAAGGATAACGATGGTGCGAACCAAGGGTAGCAGGACGGGAGCATGCGGACAGGGCGCCGTGGCCGGCCTGGTCATCGTGCTGCTGGCGTTCTGCCTCGCCATGCCCGCCGGTGCGGTCATGGACATCCATAATCCGGTCATCGAGATGGGCTACAACCCCAACGGGATCTTCACCCTCGACGGCGATTACGTCATGAACGTGGGCGAGGTGCAGATCAACATCACCAACTGGGGTCTGATCGGGTCGATGTACTCCAGCGCGGTCCGCTGGTCGGACGCGCCGTCCTGCCAGTGGCCCGCCGGATCCGGCGACGAGTACCTGTGGGCGGCCGGCATCTGGGTCGGCGGCGTGGTGCTGGGCGAGAGGCTGGTCTCCACCGGCGGTTGGGGGAGCGAGATCTATCCCCTGGACGAACTGGAGGCGACCATCTACGAGGCCCAGGCCGGCAAGATCCTGCGCCCGGCCGGCAACACCGAGGCCGGAGGCAACCGGGATCCCATGCCCGGCCCCGACGACGACCACGACGGCCTGATCGACGAGGAGATCCTCAACGGCCACGACGATGACGGCGACGGGAAGATCGACGAGGACTTCGGCCAGATCGGCAACCAGATGATGGTGCTGACCAACTACGACAACACCCGTCTGGCCCAGGAGAACTTCCCCGACCACACGCCCATGAACCTGGAACTGGTCCAGCAGAGCTACCAGTGGGAGAACGACCAGGTGGACGACTTCGTCGGCTTCGAGTACACCATCACCAACATCGGCGTGACCGACGTTGAGAAGATGTACATCGGCTTCTTTGCCGACAGCGACATCGCCCCGCGCAGCGCCGGCGGCGGCGCCGACGACGACATGGCCGGTTCCTGGCCGCCGATCCACGGCAAGCCGGGTCTGGTGCGGGCGTCCGACGGCTCCTTCGTGCCCATCCAGGTGGGCTACATGTACGATGCCGCCGAGACCAATCCGTTGCCCGGCTACTACGGCATCGTCTTTCTCGGTCACGACGTCGATCCCACCGGGCGCCTGGCCCCGACCTCCGTCGGCATGCGGACCTTCCAGTCGTTCTCCGGCAGCCAGAGCTTCGAACAGGGCGGCGATCCCACCAACGACGATGAGCGCTACCAACTGCTGAGCGCCTCGGTCGAGGACTGGGACGGCAATACGCCGGCAGGCAAGCAGGCGGACTTCCGGTTCCTGGTATCGGCCGGACCCTTCATGCTCCTGCCCCCGGGGGAGAGCCTCAAGTTCCAGGTGGGCATGGTGGTGGGGCCGGGCCTGGACGGACTTTTGGCCAACTGTGCCGAGGCCGCCCTGACCTGGTACGGCATCTACGTCGACAAGATCACGGGCGTGATCACCAACGGGGGCGAGGAATTCAACCCCGGCCAGCTCGGCCGCGAGACCATGCTGTGCAAGCAGGATTTCGACGAAGCCGCCTGGGAGAACTTCCTGCCCGATTACGGTGACACCACCTGCCTGGATCAGGAATGGGCGCTGAGCCAGCCGCGCATCAACAACGACGACCTGTTCGATATCGAGGTCGACGGACGGACCAAGCAGTGCGCCATGTTCAACATGGACAATTGTTTCGAGTGCGCCCGCCAGCTTGGATACATCTGCGGGCCGGAGGACTTCAAGGATCCCCCGAAGTGGACTTGCAACGATCCCAACGCCAGCGACGAGCAGCTGGCCGGTTGCACCGGCGTGAACGGCCTGGAGACCCAGATCCACTGGCTGGTGGGTATGGCCCCGCCACCGCCGGGGCTGCGCCTGTGGCCCGCGGACAGCCGCGTTCACGTCTACTGGGACGACACCAGCGAGATCACCAAGGACATCCGCCTGCAGAAGATCGACTTCGAGTCCTACCGCATCTGGCGCGCCGACAACTGGGACCGCCCCTTCGGGTCGTCCCTGGTCAACGGGCCCGAAAGCTCGCTGTGGCAGCTCATCGCCGAGTACGACGTGGTGGACAGCTTCGTCACCTACCGTGAAGTGGATGGCGTGACCTACATCGACACCATCCCCCTGGGCGCCAACACCGGCCTGGAACCCATCGAGTATCGTCCCCGCGTGCTGGACGATCCGCGCTTCGAAGGTTTGGCCGAGGCCATGCAGCAGGTGGTGGACGGCGATCCGGAGAATCAGCTGATCAAGCGCCCGGACCTGCGCGACGCCGACGGCGCCGAGATCCCCGAGTACTCCGTGCTGCTGCCGTGGGAAAGCTATCCCGACGTGCTGGATACCTTCTTCGCCGTGGCCTACCGCGCGCCCAACGACACGCTGGGCATCAGGGAGAAGCACTCCACGAGGTACTACGAGTACATCGACCGGGACATCCACAACGGCTTCATCTATTTCTACTCGGTGACGGCCTCGGACCACACCATGCTCCCGGAGGGAACGCGGATCGGCGGCACCGTCAACCGCTTCCCCACCGGTCCTGGCCTGGTGGGCGATCCCGGCTCCTCCTTCACCTACGCGGTGCCTGGAGGCAAGAGCCAGACTCCGGAGGAGCGCGAGCGGTTCGGCGCCAACATCTACGTCTATCCCAACCCCGCCACGCGGGACGCCCTGGCCGAATACCAGCAGCTGTTCCCCAACGGGGATGACCCCACGGGGGTGAGGGTGACGTTCACGAACCTGCCCGCGGCCCACAACACCATCAGCATCTATACGGTCAGTGGTGACCTCGTACAGACGCTGATCCATGACGGGACCACGGGGCAGGGGCACATCAGCTGGAATCTCATGAGCCGAAACGGGCAGGAAATCGTCAGCGGAGTCTACCTGTACTCCGTGCAATCGGACGACGACCGCTTCGACGATTTCATCGGGAAGTTCGTCGTCGTCAGATAGGTGGAATTGTGTTTGGGGCAGAAAGGCGTCAACTCCGTCGCTGGACGGATCTGGAGGTTTCCATGAAACGCATTGCGATTCTGACCGCCGTGTTGCTGGCTGTGCCTTCCCTGGCCGGTGCAGCCGGTTTTGCGAAGGTCGGCACCTTCGGGGGTCAGGAGCTGAAGATCGGGGTCAGCGCCCGGGCCACGGGCATGGGATCGGCCTTCGTCGGGTTGGCTGACGATGCGACGGCCGTCTTCTGGAACCCCGGCGGTCTGGTCAACGTGCTGACCAACGAGGTCTCGGTGAACCACGTGGCGTGGGCCGCGGACACCAAGCTGAGCACCGCCATCCTGGCCTTCAACCCGCGCTCCATTCCGGGGACCTTCGCCTTCTCCGCACGGTCCTTCTGGATGGATCCGCAGCTCGTGCGCACGGCCTACAATCCCGAGGGCACGGGGGAGACCTTCGATGCGGGGACCACCACCTTCGGTTTGAGTTATTCGCGGTTCTTCACCGACAAGTTCTCCGCCGGCGTGACGGTAAACTACCTGCACATGGGCCTGGCCGAGACCGCGGTGAACACCGGCGCCCTCGACTTCGGCATCATGTACCGCATCGGGATCAAGGACCTGAAGCTGGGCATGACCATCCAGAACCTGGGGGGCAAGTTCACCTTCGATGAGCGCGAGTCCAAGCTGCCGGTGGCCTTCAAGGTCGGCACGAGCTTCAACGCCTTCAGGAGCAAGAACCAGCGCCTGACCCTGGCCCTGGAGTTCCAGCACCCCTCCGACAACCTGG
>JALUJS010000522.1 GCA_027056825.1 Candidatus Krumholzibacteriia bacterium
ACGTCGAGCGTACCTTCTCGGAGGGTCTGCATACCTTCTACCTGAGAGTCCTGGACGATTCGGGCCAGGAGACCTTCAAGACCCGGAAGCTGCAGGTCGTGCCCTTTGTCGATCCCAGCTTCCAGCGGCCGGTCCTGGTGGTGGACCAGGTGGTGGACAAGGATGTGGGAAACTGGCCCGATCGTGAAGGCAACGCCCGCAACGAGGAAACCTATCGCAACGCATACTGGCGCTTCCTGGACGATATCCAGGGTGGCATCGCGGGAATCGACTGGGAGAACGACAGGAAGGATCACACCGACGACGTCCATTACTCGGATGTGGTCAAGTACAAGGCGGTGCTCTGCTACGCCGAGTCCAACGACCAGCAGTTGATGTTCCAGGAATTCCGGCCCAAGGTGGGTGAGCCTTGGACCAAGGACAAGTTCGTGTGGCTCGCCCCGTACCAGCGCAAGGGCGGGAACTTCTTCCTGGTGGGCCAGGCCAGCATGGAATCCTTCCTGCCCACGCCGCCGAACGCCTACGCCCTGCCCATCGTGTTCACCTCGCGCGAGAGCAACCTGCTGGTGTTCGACCAGACGCAGACGGTCGGCTTCGGCACCCGGGAACTGCCCAGCGGGGAAGAGGTCCAGCGTGGGCCCCTGATGTATCCTTATGCCACCGCGGGCATCACCGCCCTGGACTGGACCTCGCCGTCCTCGAAGTTCATCTATGGCCGTCAGCAGATCGCCACCAACGACCGCAAGGTCTCCTGTGTGGGCCTGAAGGGCCTGGTGCTCGATCCCGACTTCAAGATCTATCACGGCATCGGCCCCGGGGTGGTTCCCGATACCATGTGGACGGACCCGGAGATCGACTGGAACGACGCCCTGGACGCCCAGAGCGGCACCGTGCCCCTGTCCACCCTGAACTTCCCCTTCAACAAGGACGAGTTCGTCAACGGGAACATCGGGCCGCGGACGACGCCCATCATTCCCCAGGAGTGTGATTGGGCCGATGCCCCCGGCGGGAACTGCATCGAGCCCATGTTCAAGGGTATCGCGCGTTTCGACTGGTTGCGGGAACTGCGCTGGCGCAAGGGTGACCCCGAGTGGCCATACAGCGAGTTCGACGCCAACGAGTTGAACTTCTACTGCGGCGCCATGGCCCTGACCGAGTACGAGGGCGTGCCGCTTTCCAGCGCGCGGACGAACGGCCAGACCTTCGGTTTCTTCTCCTACAAGATGGTCAGTGAGGACAAACCGAGCCGCAAGGCTGATGTCTACTGGGGTTTCGACCCCTATCGCTTCGATCCGGCGGGCTCCAAGAAGGCGATCCGCTGGGTGCTTCAGTATTTCGGCATCGCCATCAACCAGTAGGGGTGGACCACCACCCCCTGGTGATGGTGGAACCTGGATCCACCGGAAAGGCAGAATTGCATGATGATGGGACATGCCCTGTGCAAGCGTTCGGGATTGCTCATGGTGTTCGTGTTGCTGACGGCCTGGACCGGAGCCGCCGTTGCGCAGACACCGCCTGACGCCTGCGCCGCCGACTCCCTGTACCTGATTTCGCCTTCATCCCTGCAGATGCGCCTCCAGACAACGGGTGGCCCCCGGGGGATGGTGGTCAGTTGGCCCAACCTGGATCTCGAGCAGGCCACCTGCTACGTCCTGCGGGATACCGCCGCCCTGGATTTCCAGGTCGACGTCAGCGGCGGATTCGGGGACAAGGTCGACCGGTTGTTCCGGTTCACCACCGCCGATTCGGGAGAGATCGGAGGCAGCCAGGGCGAACGCCTGATCTACACCTGGCAGCATGAGGGGCCCTCCAACAACGGGTCCCTGGCGGGCATGCTGAATCTCGCCAACAACGGGGGCGTGTGGCGCTACCACGCCGGTGCGGACCAGTGGACCCAGGTCAACCAGGGTTTGCCCATGACCTGGAAACAGGTGAACGTGGTGGCCCTCGGAACGGGGCCCGACGGCACTCTGGTGGCGGGGTTTACGCGGGGCCAGTCCCGTGACGCTGATCCGGCGGGCCTGTACATCAATCGCGGCGCCGGCTGGCAGCGCATCGCCGAGGAAACCTTCGACAGCTTCAACCTGATCACCCATATCGCCGTCTCGCAGGATGACAGCGACCATTTCATGGTGGGGACGAAATCCAACGGGCTCTACGTGACCACCGATGGCGGCCAGAGCTTTACGCAGTGGACCACCGGCCTGGACCCCCTCGCCGATCCCCAGCCGGGCCAGTTCCCGGTGCGGGCCCTGGCCTGGTCCGGCTCCGATGTCTTCCTGTACATCGACGGCTATGGCGTGTTCCGCTCTCCGGACAGCGGCGCCTCCTTCAGCAAACTGGATTTTCTCGTGCCCGAGACCCTGGATTCCGCGGATCCGAACTATGTTTCCCCGGTGATCAACGATTTCGTCGTGGACCCGGCCAACCCGGCCCGTGTCCTGGCCTGCCTGCAGTTCCATGGTGTCTATGAAAGCGATGACTACGGCTTGAGTTGGCATGACCTCTACGGGGATCTCCTTGTCCCGGATCCCGATGGCGAGGTGTCCGGTCTGTGGGTCCACACCGCCCTGGCTGCTGCGGTGGATCCCCTGAACCCATCCGCCCTGACCATGTTCGTCAGTCAGAAGGGCCTGTTCCGGACCGAGGACGGCGGTCAGCACTGGTTCGAAGTCGGCGGGGAGGTCCAGCCCGAGAACCGGGCGACCCTGCTGCAGGTGAGCATGACCACGGTTCCTGATGTCCCGGGCCGCATCCTGGCCGTGGAGGACGGTTACGCGGTCCTGCGCAGTGACGATGGGGGCGCCACCTGGTCCACATGGTCCACGGTGCCCCCGTTGGCCACGCGCGTCGGGTTCATCAACCATGCCGACGGGGGAGGGGATCTCCTGCTGGCCACCTACAGGGGCGGCATCTACGTCCCGGGTTCCGTGCTGCCGCTGTCGGAAACCTATACCTCGGGTACATCGGTCGATCTGCGGGATCTGGATCTGGGCCTGGGTATCGCTTTCTCGGGAGGAGTGGCCCAGCCCGACGAGGCCTTCTACCTGGTCTGCCAGACCTTCCAGGGTTGGGCGGTCTGGAGGGCGCCTGAGCATGACCGGCAGCATCCCGTGTTGCTCGGTCTCTACGACCGGGTCAACCCCGAGTCGTGCATCGAGGGTTTCTGCGGGGACAGCGACTTCCAGATCAAGCCCCAGTGCTTCGCGGCCAAGCGGGCCGCCTGCTTCGATTTCTCGGACCCGGACACCTTCCGGTTCTTCGATAGCGAGGTCTACAACGGGTTCTCCTATTACTACTCCGTGACCACCTTCGACTACGGCAACACCGCCCTGGTCACCCCGGAGAACAACAGCAACGAGATGCTGTTCTCCCCGCGCTGGACCGGGGACGAACTGTCCCCGTTCGCGGGGCCCGGCAACAGCTCTTACGTCCAGGTCAACCTGGAAGCGGAGCCGGATACCGGCGGCGAAGAGATCTACGTCTTCCCCAATCCCCTGCGGCCCGGGGCCGGAATTCCGGGAGAGGAGGGGCGCACGGTGGTCTTCACCAATCTGCCCCGGGACTCGAAGATCCGTATCTTCACCACCGCCGGCGACGACGTCATCGAGTTGGGTCCGGAGCTGATGCACGGCGGCCAGATCTACTGGAACACCGAGAACCATCACAACCAGTCGGTGGCTCCCGGAGTCTACCTCTTCAAGGTGATCATGCCCAAGCGCTCCGCATACTGGGGGAAGCTGGTGATCATTCGCTGAGTGCCGGGTTGCAGGATGAGCCTGCGTGATCAATATTTGGGGTGCGGGCTCGGGCCCGTACCCCGGTTTTTGTCGGACTAGTCGATTCCCACGGGTTCTCCGTGGACGTGAGGACGGGTGGCCGGGCCGAATCGCCGGCGAACTTTTCTGGAGGAGCCATGAGCGACAAGAGAGTGTATTTCTTTGGTGAAGGTCATGCCGACGGCAGGGCCGACATGCGGGATCTGCTGGGCGGCAAGGGGGCGAACCTCGCCGAGATGACGAGCCTGGGCATTCCCGTGCCCCCGGGATTCACCATCACCACGGCCGAATGCATCGCCTACCAGGAAACCCACGAACTGAGCGAGGAACTGCAGGCCGAGGTCCGCGAGGCCGTGTCCCGGGTCGAGAAGATCATGGGCAAGAAGTTCGGCTCGGCGGAGGACCCCCTGCTGTTTTCGGTGAGGTCGGGGGCCCGCGTCTCCATGCCGGGGATGATGGACACCGTCCTGAACCTGGGTCTCAACGACGAGACCGTCCAGGGATTGGCCGCCATCAGCGGCAACGAACGCTTCAGCTACGACTGCTACCGGCGCCTGGTGCAGATGTACGGCGATGTGGTCATGGGCGTCCCGGGCGAGGTCTTCGAGCACGCCATCGACGACATCAAGAAGAACCGGGACGTCAGGCTGGACACCGATCTGACCGTGGCGGACCTGCAGGAGCTCATCGCGACCTTCAAGGGCCTGGTGAGCGAGCACAGCGGGCGCGATTTCCCCACCGATCCCTGGGAGCAGCTCTGGGGCGGCATCCGCGCCGTCTTCGAGAGCTGGAACGTGGAGCGCGCCATCGAATACCGGCGCATCCATCACATCCCCGGCGACTGGGGGACGGCCGTCAACGTCCAGACCATGGTTTTCGGCAACATGGGCGAGACCTCGGCCACCGGCGTGGCCTTCACGCGCGACCCCTCCACCGGCGAGCGGGAGTTCTATGGGGAATTCCTCGTCAACGCCCAGGGCGAGGACGTGGTGGCCGGCATCCGCACCCCCCAGCAGTTGAACAACCACGGCAGGGAGAAGCTGCCGGAGGGCAACGAGGCCAAGAACCTGCCCACCCTCGAGGAGGTCATGCCCGAGGCCTACGCCACCCTCCTGGAGATCCGCGAGAAGCTCGAACAGCACTACCACAACATGCAGGACATCGAGTTCACCATCCAGGACGGCCGCCTGTGGATGCTGCAGACCCGCAACGGCAAGCGCACGGGGGTGGCCGCCATCCGCATCGCCGCCGAGATGTTCGCCGAGAAACTGGTGAGCAAGGAGGAGGCCCTGCTGCTGGTCGAACCGGACCACCTGGACCAGATGCTTCACGACCAGATCGACCCCGACGCCGAGATCACGGTCCTGGGGACCGGCCTGCCGGCCTCGCCCGGCGCGGCCCAAGGGCAGGTCGTCTTCAGCGCCGAGGATGCGGTGGCCGTATCCGGCGAGGGCAAGAAGGTGCTGCTGGTGCGACGCGAGACCAGCCCGGAGGACATCGCCGGCATGAACGTGGCCGAGGGCATCCTGACCAGCCGGGGCGGCATGACCAGCCACGCGGCGGTGGTGGCCCGCGGCATGGGCAAACCCTGCGTGGCCGGCTGCGGTGAGATGTTCGTGGATTCCGAGCAGGGCGTCATGACCATCGGCGGCGAGACCTTCAAGGCCGGAGACATCATCACCATCAACGGGACCACCGGCCAGGTCATCAAGGGCGCGCCGCCGCTGGTGCCGCCGCACCTGGACGATCCCAACCTGGTGACGGTGATGGGCTGGGCCGACGAGATGCGCCGGCTGAAGGTGCGCACCAACGCCGATACGCCCCACGACGCGGAGCAGGCGCGGGAGTTCGGCGCCCAGGGCATCGGCCTGTGCCGCACCGAGCACATGTTCTTCGGCGAGGACCGCATCATGAAGATGCGCGAGATGATCCTGGCCGAGGACGAGGAGGCCCGTCGCGCGGCTCTCGTCAAGATCAAACCCATGCAGCAGAAGGACTTCGAGGGCATCTTCACGGCGATGGACGGCCTGCCGGTGACCATCCGGCTGCTGGATCCCCCGCTGCACGAGTTCCTGCCCACCGATCCGGAGGACATCAAGGCCCTGGCCGGCACCATGGGCGTCAGCGTGGAATCCATCGAGCACAAGGTGGAGGCGCTGCACGAGATGAACCCCATGCTCGGCCACCGCGGCTGCCGCCTCGGGCTGACTTATCCGGAGATCTACGAGATGCAGGTCGAGGCGATCATCGGCGCCGCCTGCACCGTCAAGAAGGACGGGGTGGACGTGCGGCCGGAAATCATGATCCCGCTGACCGGCGCCCGGCGGGAGCTGGCCGACCTGCGCAAGATGACGGTGTCCGTGGCCGCCAGGGTCATGGAGGAGACCGGAGTCGAAGTCGACTACCTGGTCGGGACCATGATCGAGATTCCGCGGGCCGCCCTGCTGGCCGACCAGATGGCCGAGGAGGCCGACTTCTTCAGCTTCGGTACCAACGACCTGACCCAGATGACCTTCGGCTACAGCCGTGACGACGCGGGCGTGTTCCTGCCGGACTACGTCAAGTGGGGGATCCTGCCCGCCGACCCGTTCCAGAAGCTGGACCAGGAGGGTGTGGGGCAGCTGGTGGCCATGGCCTGCGAGAAGGGCCGCCGGACCAATCCCGACATCCACCTGGGGATCTGCGGCGAGCACGGCGGCGAACCGAGTTCGGTGGCCTTCTGTCACCGGACGGGCCTGGACTATGTGAGCTGCTCCCCCTTCCGGGTGCCCATCGCACGCCTGGCCGCCGGTCAGGTCGTGGCCCAGGAGCACCTGGACGGAAAGAAGTAGTCCGCGGTGATGTTTCACTGGTCCACCCAGGCGTGGATGTGGCCCCTGCTGCTGGTCATGGCGGCAGGGGCCGTCGTCTACACGGCCAGGGTGTATGCCCGGACCCTCCCGGATCCCGGTCCCCGGGTCAGGCCCTGGCTGATCGTCCTGCGCGGATGCGCCGTGGGAGCCTTGGTGCTGGCGGTCGGCGGCCCTTTTCTGGTCCTCGTGAAGCATGTCAGGGAAAATCCGGAACTGGTTGTCGTTGTGGAAGATTCAGAGAGTATGAATATCCGGGACGGTGTCGGGGGGGGCATCCAGGATTCCGTTTCGCGCTGGCAGCGGGCCATGCAGGTCTGCAGGGAACTTGAGGATTGGGAAAGCCGCGTGGCCGGGCGGTTGCGGCCGGTTTTCCTGCGGGGAAACGGGCTGGAAGGGGTGCGGGAATTCGATCCCGGCGCGGCCGTTGCGCGCCCTTCGGCCCTGGGCACGGACCTGGAGGCGTTGCTGGCCGGGGCCCTGCGTCAGCGTCGTGGTCACCCGGTGGGGGCGGTCCTGCTGGTGAGCGACGGCAACGAGGCCCGCGGATCCACCAGCGCCGGAGCCGGAGTCGAGGCGCCGGGGGCGCTTCCGGTTCTGCCTCCAGGCTCGGTCTTCGCGGTTCTGGGGGTGGGGGATGTGCGGGGACCTGAGGACCGCCTCATCGCGGATGTGCGCTGTCCCCCCGTGGTGCATCCCGGTGACGAGGTCCAGGTCGATATCACGGTGGAACAACGATTCCACCGGCCGGCGACCGGCGACAGCCTGACCATCACCATGGGCGGCAGCTCCACCACCTTCGACTACGCCACCTACTCCAGCGTCACCTCCCTGGCCGCGGCCATAAACCGGCAACTGGCGGCCAGCGGCCTGTGGGTGGACTACGACGCCACCAGCGACACCCTCACCTTCTACGGCAGCGGCAGCATCGCCCTTTCCGGGGCGCATGTGGCCACCCTCACCGGCAGCGGGCCGTTCCCGGCGCGCAGCGAGCTGGCCTTCACCCCCACCGCCGGGGCGCTCACGCTCACCATCACCGGCAGCGTGCAGTTCGTCCCG
>JALUJS010000523.1 GCA_027056825.1 Candidatus Krumholzibacteriia bacterium
ATGGTTTCGCCGTAGCCGACGGCCTTCATGCGGTCACGGGAGATGCCCTTGCTGGCCAGGTAGTTCAGGACCGTCTCGGCCCGCGCCTGGGACAGCTTCTGGTTGTACTCCGCGCTGCCGGTGCTGTCGGTGTGACCGGCGACCTCGATGGTGATGGTGTCCCAGATGGTCATGGACTCGGCCACCTGGTCCAGGGTCGCTGACGATTCGGGCGTCAGGTTCGCCGAATTCAGCTCGAAGTTCACGCCCTTGAGGATCAGGTCGCGCTTCTCGACCTTGGGGCACCCGTTGGCGTCCACCTCGGCGCCCTCGGGGGTATCGGGGCACTGGTCGTTGACGTCCAGCACGCCGTCGCCGTCGTTATCCACGTCGGGGCAGCCGTCGCGATCCATGTAGCCGTCGATGTCCTCGGGATCGTTGGGGCACTTGTCGCGCACGTCGGGCACGCCGTCGCCGTCATTGTCCAGGTCGGGGCAGCCGTCGGCGTCCTCGAAACCGTCCACGTCCTCGGCCTGGTCGGGGCACTGGTCGTCGGCGTCCAGGATGCCGTCACCGTCGTTGTCCACGTCGGGGCAGCCGTCGGCGTCCTCGAACCCGTCGAAATCCTCGGCGACCTTGGGACAGTTGTCGTCGGCGTCCATGATGCCGTCCCGGTCGCTGTCCTTGTCCCCGCCGCCGAAGTACCAGGTGGCCCCGGCGAAGAGTTCGATCATGCCGTCGTTGAAGTCACCCTCCTGGGGACCCCAGATGGTGCTGGTCCCGATATTGTCGCGGTCGCTGTCGACCAGCCAGTGGTACCGGGCGCCGAAGTCCCAGCTCCAGTTGTCGGCGAACCAGCGCTCGACACCCAGGGACAGGGTGATGGTCAGCTGGTCGAGTTCCAGCTTGGTGAGTTCGCCGTTCTCGTTGTAGCCCAGCTGGGTCTGGTCGTGGTTGGTGTAGTTCAGCTCGTTGCTGCCGTCCGCATCCACCACGCGCCAGCGGAGCAGGCCCGCATGGGCGCCGAGGTAGGGGTTCCAACGGCTGTCCGGATCCAGGTTGAAGCGCAGGCCGCCCATGGCCTGCCACATGTTGGTGTAGTCGACACCCTCGTCGCTGAAGGACAGGCCGGCGTCATCGCCGATGGCCGTGGCGCCGCGGTGCCAGCGACCGGCCTTCATGCCGGCCTCCAGCGACCAGCGGCTGCTCAGGCCGTACCGCAACCAGCCGCCGCCGAAGGGATCGACCCCGGCGTAGTCGTGGCCGCCTCCCACGGGCTTCATCAGGCCCACGGTGGCGCCCACACCGAACTGACCGGTAATGTCATCAGCCATGACGGCGCTGCAGGCCATGAAGGCCAGCAGGACGGTCATCAGCACCATCAGTTTCTTCATCGTTCTCTCCCTTGCGGTATAAACCCCTTGGTGGCCTGAATTGAACGTGGCTATACTGACCCCATTCCGGGACCTGAATCCAGCATTTTTTTCAGAGGCCAGGTCCAACCCTCTTCCCCCGACGCGGAGTATGATAATGTCCACACCCTGGCTTGACCACCCCCTGATCCGGGAAATCGATGCGGCCGTGGCCGCGGTACGCAAGGCCGGCGCCCTCTGCCGCGAAGTCCAGGCGGGAATCGATCCCGGCGCCCTGGAAAAGAAAGACCGCAGCCCCGTGACCGTAGCTGATTTCGGCTCCCAGGCGGTCATCTGCCGCCTGCTCGGTGACGCCTTCCCCGGCGATCCTGTCATCGGCGAGGAGGATTCCCAAGCCCTGCGCGAACCCGATAACGCCGCCCTGCTCGAGCGCGTGGTCGCTCACGTGGGCCGGGTGGAGCCGGGAGCGGACGCGGACACGGTCTGCGCCTGGATCGACCGCGGAGGAGCCAAGGAGTACTCACCCCGCTTCTGGACCCTCGACCCCATCGACGGCACCAAGGGCTTCCTGCGCGGCCAGCAGTACGCCGTGGCCCTGGCCCTGATCCTGGAGGGCCGCATCGAGGTGGCCCTGCTGGGCTGCCCCAATCTCGGCCCGCAGCTGGCCGGGGAGCGGCAAGACGGAACCCTGGCCGTGGCCGTGCGCGGTCACGGGGCCTGGCAGCTGCCCCTGCTGGGCGAGGGCGAAGCCGTGCGCATGCGGGTCAGTGACCAGGCCGACACCACCGGGATCCGGTTCTGCGAGTCCGTCGAGGCCGCCCACTCCTCCCACGGGGACGCCGCCCGCATCGCCGACAAGCTGGCCATCGCGGCCGAACCCGCCCGCCTGGACAGCCAGACCAAGTACGCCGTGGTGGCCCGCGGCGAGGCCGAGGCCTACCTGCGCCTGCCCCGGGA
>JALUJS010000524.1 GCA_027056825.1 Candidatus Krumholzibacteriia bacterium
AAGGGAATCACCGCGGTGGACACCCCCGGGCACGCCCCGCATCACATCAGCTTCGTGGTCGGTGACGACCTGTTCCTGGGCGAGGCGGCCGGCACCTTCAGCGCCCTGGGTCGGGGCGCCGACACCCCGGAATACTACTTGCGCCCGGCCACACCACCCCGTTTCGACCTGGAGATCGCCCAGGGGTCGCTGGACCGCCTGCTGGAGATCGACCCTTTCCCGCGCGTCCTGCGCTTCGCCCACCACGGGGCGTTCACCGGGGACGGCCGCGAGCTGCTGCGCCGCGCCCGCGGTCAGCTGGGCCTGTGGGTGGAGGTCTGCGCCGCGGAGGCCGCCCGTCGGGGCGGTTCGCCGGGGGATCCGTCCGCCCCGGAGCACGCGGGCCTGCTGGACGCCATCGCCGCGGAACTGGGGCGAAGCGATCCCCTGTTCGCCCGCGGTGAGGCCCTGCCCGGGGACATCCGGGAGCGCGAGGCCGATTTCACGCGGAACTCCCTGCTGGGCATGCTGGACTATCTGCGGCGCCGGCCGCGATAGACTTATCGCGAACCGGGGCGTATATTTGCCCGATCATGACCACGCTTATCACACGCATCGGCCGGGCCGTCCTGGAGGGTCTGGGCAACACGGGCAAGGGCACCATGTTGCTGTGCTCCACGCTGGCCAACCTGCGCTCGGTCTGGAGCATGCGCGCGGAGATCCTGCAGCAGATGCAGGTGGTGGCGGTGGGCTCGCTGCCCCTGGTCATCGTCACCTCGGTGTTCGTGGGCGCGGTGACGGCCGTGCAGGCGGTCTACCAGATGCAGGCCTACGTGCCCATGAAGTTCCTGGGCACGGTGATCTCCAAGAGCGTGTTCATCGAACTGGGGCCGGTGCTCATGGCCCTGGTCGTCGGCAGCCGGCTGTGCGCCAACTACGCCGCCGAGCTGGGCACCATGAAGGTGACCGAGCAGCTCGACGCGCTGAACATCATGGCCATCGACCCGGTGCGGTACCTGGCCATGCCCCGCTTCGTGGCCGCGGTGCTGATGATCCCGGTGATCACCGTCTTCTGCGACGCCATCGCCATCCTGGGCGGGTACGTGGCCTCGGTGGTGACCCTGGACGTCACCAGCAGCACCTTCATCGAGGGCCTGCGCATGTTCTACAAGGACAGCGACCTGCTGGGCGGCCTGATCAAGTCGTTCATCTTCGGCGGGATCATCGCCCTCAGCGGGATCCACTTCGGCTTCAACACCGAGGGCGGCGCCGAGGGCGTGGGCCAGTCGGTGATGCGGTCGGTGGTGGGCAGCTGCCTGAGCATCCTGGTGGCGGACTACCTGCTGGCCATCATCCTGTTCCAGATCATCTTCAAGAGCGTGTAGGGAGCCATGGAGACGCCGCGCCACACCGATGTGACCATCCCGCCGCCGCCGAACCTGCGGCTGGACGATCCGGCGTCCCATCCGGGCATCGCCATCCAGGGCGTCAGCAAGAGCTTCGGACCCAAGCAGGTCCTGGACGAGTGCGACCTGCTGGTGAACAAGGGTGAGACCCTGGTGATCATCGGCCGCAGCGGCGAGGGCAAGTCGGTGCTGCTGAAGAACCTGGTGCGGCTGCTGGAACCCGATGCCGGGGAGATCTGGGTCCAGGGCCAGGAGATCGTGGGGATGGCCGAGCCGGAGCTGATGGAGCTGCGCAAGAAGTTCGGCTTCCTGTTCCAGGGGGCGGCCCTGTTCGATTCGATGACCATCTGCGAGAACGTCGGGCTGATGCTCAAGGAGCACACCGACTGGCCGGACGAGCGGATCATGGAGCGGGCCTGCGAGTGCCTGTCCCTGGTGGGTCTGATCGACGCCAACGACAAGCTGCCCAGCGAGCTGAGCGGGGGCATGAAGAAGCGGGCGGGGCTGGCGCGGGCCATCGTCATGCAGCCGGAGTACATTCTCTACGACGAGCCCACCACCGGGCTCGATCCCATCACCAGCGACGCGATCAACGACCTGATCCTCAAGCTGCAGCGGGAACTGGGCGTCACCAGCATCGTGGTGACCCACGACATGCCCAGCGCCTTCAAGGTGGGCGACCGTATCGCCATGCTCAGCAAGGGCAGGATCGTGTTCACCGGGTCGGTGGAGGAGGTCCAGCAGACGGATCACCCCCTGGTCCGGCAGTTCATCGAGGGCAGGGCCGAGGGCCCCCTCGGGGTTTTTTGATAACCCGCATTATTCATGAAGGAGCGTAGCGAGGATGAGGAAACGGCGCGACTGGAGAGGGGCTCGCAAGGATTTGCGAGGGAGGCGTACCCGGTGCGGTACGTTGACCG
>JALUJS010000525.1:0-3565 GCA_027056825.1 Candidatus Krumholzibacteriia bacterium
GCGCAGGATATCGGGCGAGGCGGCGGCGGCAAGCCGGCGCGCGGACGCCAGGTCGATCACCGTGGCCGGCGGAAGCTTCTCCCGCTCCAGGACGGTTTGCCAGGCCGCGACCTCGGAAGGGCGAGCGCACAGGGAGACGATCTGCAGGTTGTGGTCGCGGGCCAGGCGGCCTAGCCCGGCCACGGCGCCGGCGAAGCGTCCCGGATCGCTGGTGGTCAGGACGTCGTCCAGGACCAGGGGCGGATGGTCGACCTGGCCGCTGGCCATGACGAAGCCCAGGCGTACCGCCAGCAAAAGCTGTGTGCGCGTCCCGGTGGACAGGCGGTCCGGGGTGAGGTCCTGGCCGAGTTCCCGGTCATGCACCACGAACTCCGGGGTTTCGTCGTCCCGGACCCGGCAATGGAGAGAGTAGTCGGAGCGGCCGGTGATGGTCCGCAGCAGTTCCTCGGCGCGCTGGAGCGCCATCGGCCGGGTTTTTTTCTCGTACTCGGCCAGGACGGTGTCGAGCACCAGGTTGCCCAGCTCGGCCTCCAGTTGCAGACGCCAGGCTTCAGCGAGGTCGTCCTCGGCCTCCCGGCGGCGGGCCAGTGCGTTCTCGAGTTCATGGCCGAGCCCGGCCTGTTCGATCTGCAATTCGAGGGTGGAGACCTCTTCGCTGATCCGGGCGACTTTGTCCTGCAGCTCCTGCTCGGCGGCGATGGCTTCGTCCAGACGAAGGTCGTCCCAGAGTCGGGGATCATCGGCGGGGAACCATTCCTCCAGGTTTGCCAGGCGGGCTCGGGCTTCACCCAGGACACGCTCCTGCACGGCCATTTCCGTGACCAGCGCCTGCCGGCGATCCCGGGGTTCCCGCAGGGCCTCGACTGCGGCCACATCGGCGTCTTTGTCCAGGCCCAGCCGGGCCAGCAGGTCCGCGATGGATTTTTCCGTCCGTTCCTGCTCCTGAACGGCTTTCTCTCTTGCCTCGGTGACCGTTTTCAGCTTGAGGGCAAGTTCATCCCGCTGTTCGAGCTTCCGGGCCAGGGCCGCGTACTGCCCTGCGGCCGCCGGGACATCGGGCGCGGAATCCAGGCCCAGGGGCGCGAGCCTGTCTTTCCAAGCGGCCAGTAACCGGGATCGTTCGCCCTGGGCCTTGGCGAGGGTCTGCTCCAGGTTCCGGCGCCGGTCTTCCGCCTCCTGCGCGCGTCGGCACTGGCGCAGCAGCACGAGCCCGGACAGGGTAGTGGGATCGAGATCCAGGCCGAGATCGGCCAGGAGGGCTGCGAGTCGCGTGCGGGCTTCGTCGCGCCGACGTTCGAGATCGACCGACAGGAGGTCGTGGTCCGGGTCGGCGGGCCGGCGGCCCAAGGCGACAAAAGCCAGGGCCGACCCGGCCACCGCCAGGATGATCCCCGGCAGGATGCGCCCGGCCAGGGCCAGGGCGATGCCGCCGGCAAGGGCCGGCAACAGTGCGGCGGGCAGACGCCACCAGGCGCGGGGTCCGGCGCCGGGAGCGCCTCCGCCTTGATCCCGCCGGGCCGTGAGGGCCTTGCGGGCGGTATCGTAGTCGTTCCAGGCCGCGTCGATGGCGTCGAGGGTTTCGGCGGTGATCGTGGCCCCCTTCCGGGGGGAGCCGCCCTGATCAGGCCAAGGGACGTCCTCCACGGCGTCGAGTTGTTCCCGCAATTCTCGGCACCGCCGGTCGGCCTCGCGCAGGGAGTCCAGGAGGCTGTCCAGTTCGGCGAGGAGCCCGGCGCGATCGACATCCTCAAGACCTGCGAGGTTCTCCAGCTCCGCGGCCAGTTGCCCGCGCTCGGCAACGGCGTTCGCCAGTTCGTTTCCAAGCCGGACCCGGTCCTGCAGCAGGTCGGCCAGGGTGGCGGGATCCTCGTCGCGGAAGTGTTCGGCTCCGCTGGGCAGGGCGTCCAGCTCGGAACGGATCCCGGCGAGTTTCCGGTCCGCTTCCCTGATCGTCCGCACCGCTTCCAGGACCGCGGCCCGGCGGCCGGCGCCCATGGCCGCGGCCTGCTGTTCGCGCAGGGAATCGAGCCGCGCCATCTCGCCGGCGAGGGATTCCTGGCTGCGCCTGGCGTCTCCCACGGCGGACCGCGCGTTCTCGAGGTTCTTCTTCCTGGTCCGGAGCTTGAGGTCCGCGGGCTGGAACAGCTGCTCACGCAGGCTGCGGGGATCCAGGCCGCCGGACAGTTCCCGGGCCAGCATCCGGGCCAGGGCCTGGTCATCGGCGGCCGGGGAGGCGCCGACGAGATGGAGGATGTCCAGGTGGTAGCAGGACGCCAGGTGACCGGGGGGCAACTCGGGAGCGGGGACCGTTTCACCTTCGCGGAGCCAGGCCACGACGCCGGCGCGGCCCTGGACCTCCCAGGTCTCGCCGTCAATGTCGAAGACAGCGCGGACATCGCGCACCCTTCCACCGGGAAAACGGGCGGGCCACAGGAGCCAGGCCAGGGCGCGGGCCACCGAGCTCTTGCCGCTGGCGTTGGGTCCGGCCAGGATGTTCAACCCCGATGCGGCCGTGAAGGAGAAGGGCCGCGGCAGGCCAGGCAGGCGGTGGCTGTGGAACTCACGCAGTTCCATGATCGCCTCCTTCCGGTCCGGCCAGGGCATCCAGCAGGCGCAGGGCCTGGTCGATGGTGATCCGCCGCAGGGTTTCAGGATCAACCCTCCGTCGCTGGGGATCCAGGAGGGTGTATTCGGGCCGGTTCGCCAGCCGGGTCATGCGCTCCTCGGCCTTTTGGAGCAGTTCGGCCGCGCGCTCCCCGCGGGGGTCGTCCTGCAGGGCGAGGATGACGCTGGCCAGCAGTCCGGCCGGATCGTCGCCGCGGGCCAGGGCCGTCAGGTCGTGCCGGCCGGTGACCGCACAACGGATCTTCTCCACGAAGGCCAGGACGCCGCCCTCGTCAACCCGCGGCAACTCGTTTTCCAGCTGCGCCACCGCCGCGCGCACTTCCGCCGGACGGGCCACCCGGCCGGTGATGGTGAGCCGGAAGCCCAGCCCCGACAAGGCCGCGGGATGGTCGCCGTCCCGGATCCGGTCCAGCAGGAAGCGCAGGATGTGGCTGCCCAGCCCGGCCGCCGGATCATCCAGATCCCCGCAGGAGAGGTCGGTGTGCTCCCAGCGCAGGGGCGCCAGGGGCAGCCGCCGGGCGGTGATCCCGCCGGAGGCGTCGACGGTGACCAGCACCGGGCCGTGCCGGCAGGTTTCACCCGGATCCAGCGGCGTGAGGGAGCCAAGGTAGAGCGGATGGCCGATGTCATGAGTCACCGGGTCGGGGCGATGGATGTGCCCAAGGAACCAGGCCGCGTAGCCGGCGGCCCGCAGGCCGTCGCGGCTGACCGGGGCATAGCTGCTGTGCGGGTCGAACAGGTCCCCATGCAGGAGGCCGAGGGTGACCTCCCCGGGAAGCGGCGCCGGGGGAGGGGTTTCCAGGGGACTGCGGGACAGTGCGGGCGGGGAAAGGACCACCCCACCAGGCGCACCGGCAGGGGCGCGGCGCCCCGGACTTCGCAACCGCTCCAGGTTCCCTCGCGGCCGAGCAGTTTCAGCCTGCCGGACAGGTTGTCCGCC
>JALUJS010000525.1:3575-7645 GCA_027056825.1 Candidatus Krumholzibacteriia bacterium
GGGGAGTGCCCGGGTGTCGTGGTTGCCGGCCACCGCCGCAACCACGATGTCGTGTTCCAGCAGCCGGCCGGCGGCCTCGGACAGGGGCGCGTAGGCCTCGAACAGGTCATTGTCGCCGTCCACCAGGTCGCCGGCGAAGGCCACGGCGTCCACATCGAGATCCAGGGCGGTTTCCACCACCTTGCGCAGCGCGGCCGCGGGACGGAACGGGGACGGATCCACGTCCGGGGGCAGGCCGGCGGGCCGGCGCCCCAGGTGCATGTCTCCGACCATGAGGATGCGGGTGGTCGTATCCGGGGACAATGGACTCTCCATGGGTGAACCGTGTCCCCCATTATGGAGCGGCCGGCCGACGCTGTCCAGCGTCCTGGCCCGGATGTGCTGGCCGGTTAGGGGATTGGATCAGTCCAGGAGCTTGAGGATTTCCATGGAACGCTGGATCTCTTCCTCGATGGCCGCCTGATGCTGCTCGAAATCCCCGAGGGGGAAGCCGAGAAGCTTCAGGGCGTCGGCCGAACAGGTCTCCGGCGGATAAGCTCCGGGGGCGCCGTGACCGAGTTGGTAGGTCAGGTAGTCGGCCACGTGGACCAGGGCCGCCAGGTGCGGGGCCTTGGTGGCCTTCAGGGGTTCGTGGTGGCACTGGACCGCGTCCACGATATGGGGCGGGAATTGCCACTGGCGGAAGACCGTCTTGCCGATCAGGGCGTGATGGGCCGTGAAGAGGGCCTTCTCGCAGTCGAACCAGGACAGGTGCAACTCGTTCGCGGCGTAGCACACCTCGTCGAAGTCCTCGGGGAAGTAACGCTTCTCGATGAGCTTTCCCGTATCGTGCAGCAGACCGATGACGAAGGCTTCCTCGGCCTGTCGGATTTGCAGGACCGGCGCAAGAACCTTGCACACGGAGGCGACGGCGATGCTGTGCCGCCAGAAACTGGCGATGTCGATGTGGGCGTTGGATTCCTCGTCCTTGAAGTAGTCGAAAACGCTGATGGCCAGGGCGGCGCTGCGCACGGCCTGGAAACCCAGGATGACCACGGCCCTGCTGATGGTGGTGATGCGCTTGCTGTAGCCGTAGAAGGCCGAATTGACCAGGTGGAGGATCTTGCTGGTCAGAGCCTGGTCCCGCGAAATGACGGTGGCGATTTCGGGTACGCTGATGTCGGGATCCTGCATCCTCCGGAACAGCTCCTGGTACACCACAGGCAGCGTGGGGATCTCCTTGATGACCCCTTTCAGCTCCCGGGGATGCATATCCATCAGGGACTTGTTGATGATTCCGGCCACGGCCGACTCCTCGCTCGTTTACGGGCGCAATCCTCCCTCATGCCGGACTTATCGGCAGGGGTGGGGGTGGATTTACGAAAAATCAGGGCAAAAGGGCCAGGAAGGGGGCGCTGGGCTCGTGAACCGCGACCTCGCCGATGACCGCCGCGGCCAGGGCGCCGGACTCGCGCAGGGCGCCGGCCAACTCGTCGCAGCGATCCGGGGCCACCGATACGAGCAGGCCCCCACTGGTCTGGGGGTCGTTGAGCAGGCCGATCATGTCCTCGCCCAGAGCCTGGTCGTAGTGCAGCTTGCCGGCGGTGAAGCGGGAGTTGGACACGGTGCCGCCGCAGGTGAAGCCCTGGCCGCACAACTCCACCGCATCAGGCAGCAGGGGCAGTTCGCCGCAGCGGATGGTCAGGGCGACCCCGGACCCCTCGGCCATCTCCAGGGCGTGGCCGGTCAGTCCGAAGCCGGTCACGTCGGTGCAGGCGTTGGCGCCCAGGTCGTACAGGCGGCTGCCGATGTCGTTCAGGGTGGTCATGCAGGTGATCAGCGCCCGGGTGTGATTCTCGTCCAGCAGGCCCTTCTTCATGGCGGCCACCAGGGCGCCGGTGCCCAGGGGCTTGGTCAGGACCAGGCGGTCGCCGGGCTGCGCGGTGCTGTTGCGCAGGAGCTTGCGGGGATCGACCAGGCCGGTGACGCTCAGGCCGAACTTGACCTCCTCGTCACGTACGGTGTGCCCCCCGGCCACGGCGCATCCGGCGAGGCCGCAGATGTCGGCGCCACCGGCGAGGATCTCGCCCAGCACGCTGTTGGGCAGACCCGCGGGAGGATAGCCCATGAGGTTCAGGGCCATCAGGGGCGCCGCGCCCATGGCGTAGATGTCGCTCAGGGAGTTGGCGGCGGCGACCTGCCCGAAGGTGAACGGATCGTCGACCACCGGGGTGATGAAGTCGGCGGTGGAGACCACGGCTCGCGCCTCGTCCAGGCGGTAGACGCCGGCGTCGTCCGCCGTGTCGAACCCGACGAGCAGGTCGTTGACGACGGTGGCCTTGATGGCGCTGAGGATTTCGGTCAAGTCCCCCGGACTGAGCTTGGCTGCTCAGCCGGCGCTCTTGGCGAAACGGGTCAGGGCGACGCGCTGGGCCTCGGGCATGGTCTCACCTCCTTTCATCCGGTTCGGATCAGCCGGGAATAACCCGGATTAATGCATAATCGTCAATAGGTTGGATAGTGTCAACGGGCGCTGTTGAGCGTCGACACTTGTTATCATAATCAATAAAAATATCATATTAAATGTTGACGAACTCATTGAATATCAGTATGGGTTATCGGTAAGCTGACGGCGACTCCCCCTCCGGCCGCCGTTCCGGGTTAAACCAGCCTTGCCGGGATTGGAGGTAGCCATGTCGGTTCAACCCGCTCTTCCCCGTATTCTTGTCCTCCTGATACTTCCCCTCATCATCCTGTTTCCCGCGGTGCCCGCCGCCGCCCAGGCATCGGGAGACTACGTTCTGCTGGTGGTCAACGACCTGGGCATGCATTGCATGAACAAGGACCACCATAACATGTCGATCCTGCCGCCGTTCAATACCCTCAACGCCCAGGTCATCCTCAAGGGCGATGCCGCCACCCTGCCCCGTGTGTTGACCGGCGCCGATCTGCCGGGGATGACCCTGGAATACTCCGTGCCGGGCAACACCTACTCGGTGGGCAAGACCGATTTCTGGTCCTACGACCAGCAGCTTTTCGGAGTCGACTTGCCGGACAATGTCGGACTGACCGGCAACGGGCTGACCGGGGAGTTCGCCCCGGCCGGTGACATGTTCATCGCCGACGGCATTCCCCTGACGCCTTTTCCGGACGCCACGCCCACGGTGGAGAATCCTTACCAGCAGGCATTGGTCGAGCTGAAAGACGCCGGAGGAACAGTGATGGCTTCCAGCACCCCGGTGATGCCCGTTTCCACCGAGGTCAACTGTGTCACGAGCGGTTGCCACAGCAGCGAACTTTCCATTCTTTACAGCCATGAGAATGAAGGAGGCTTCAACCCCAACAACCGGCCCATCCTCTGCGCCTCCTGCCACAACTCCGTGGTGTTGTCGGGCAATCCCAACCCGGGGCCCGAGGGGTATTTCTCCAAGGTCATCCACGAGAAGCACGCTTTCATCGACCAGTTGACGCCGGGCCTGGCCGCCTGCCAGCACTGCCATCCGGGTCCGAACACCCGCTGCCTGCGCGGGACCATGGCCACCGACCACGGCATGGTCTGCCAGGATTGCCACGGGACCATGGCCCAGGTAGCCTCCACCATCGACGGTGGCCGTATCCCCTGGGTGAACGAGCCGGCCTGCCGCCTCTGCCACACGTCCCAGTACGGCGAGCCGGTGGGGACCAGGTACCGTGACGCGCGCGGTCATGGCGGGGTCATGTGCACAGCCTGCCACAACAGCCCCCACGCCATCTTCCCCAGCCGCGAGGCCGCCGACAATCAGGTCATGATGGACCTGCAGGGCCATGCCGGGACGCTGGAAGACTGTACGGTCTGTCACGGGGTCATCCCCGCCGGGGACGGCCCCCACGGCTTCCGACCGGTGTCGGCGGTGGAGGGCGAGATCATCGGCGGCGCCGGACCGCTCAAGGTTTTCCCGGCTCCCCTCAATGCCGGGGAGAAGTGTACGATCATGGCCGAGGGGGCCCGCAGGGGCGACGGCAGGTTGCTGGTCTTCGACGTGCGTGGCCGGACGGTGCGCATGATCATGGCCGATGGCGCCACCGACGGCCGCGCCCGCCTGTTCTGGGAC
>JALUJS010000526.1 GCA_027056825.1 Candidatus Krumholzibacteriia bacterium
GTTCAAGGGCACGCAGCGGCGCGGCGAAGGGGATTTCGCCCGGGAGGTGGCCGAGGCGGGCGGGAGCACCAACGCGGGCACGGGTTACGAGAGCACCAACTACCACATCACCCTGCCGGCGGACAGGCTCCCGGTGGCGGTGGACATCCTGGCCGACGCCCTGTTCCACAGCGCCTTCGCACCGGCGGCCCTGGACGCCGAACGCGAGGTCCTGGTCCACGAGAACCACATGTACGACGACGTGCCTTTCGGATACGGGGTGACCTGGCGCTGGGGCCTGGAGGCCGCCTTCGACGTCAGCCCGTATCGCCATCCCATCGGGGGGCCCGACCGGAACCTGCGCGAGCGGTCCCGGGACGAGATCATGGCCTACTGGCGCAGCGCCTACAGGCCCGAAAACATGATCGCGGTGGTGGTGGGTGATTGCGAGGCCGCCGCGGCCCTCGCCGTGGTTCGGGAGAAGTTCGGCGACGTGACCGTCGCACCGGCGGGCGGCCCCTGCGCCATCCTGGACGCTCCGCCCACCGAGCCGCCCCACGACGCCCCGCGCCTGCGCGTCGAACGCGGCGACATCACCAAGTGCTACGCCAAGCTCATCTTCCCCGCCCCCGGCGACAGGGACGATCCCGCCCAGGTCATGGGCGTCATCCGCCAGATCCTGGCCGAGGGCCGCACCAGCAGGCTCTACCACGAGATCCAGGAGAAGAAGAAGCTCATCGACGACTTCACCGTCATGGGCGAGGCCGGCCCGCGCGAGGGCGTGTTCATCATCGACCTGGAGACCGACGCCGACCGCCTGGTGCCGGCGGTGCAGGCGGTCTGCGCCATCCTGGAGGATCTCAAGAAAACCGGGGGCGGCGAGGAGGAACTGGCCCGGGCCAGGATGCGCGTGCTGCGCGGCTTCCACTTCGGCGCCGAGACCGTCCAGGGCCAGGCCGCACTGATGGGACGCTACGCCCTGCTGGGCGATCTGCCCGGGGCCTTCGCCTTCCCCGCAAGGGTCGCGGGCGTGACCCGCGCCGACGTCGCGGCCATGGCCGCGCGGGTGTTCGGCCGGGACCAGGTGACCGCCATGGTCTACCTGCCCGAGCAGGAGACCCCGGCGGACATGCCGGGCGATGGACGCGAACTGGACGCCTTGCTGGAGACCATCCTGGGCAACGACGCGGATATCGGCACCGGCCCCGCGCCTGAAGGGGCAGCGGCAGCGGCGCCCGATACCGCCCGTGCCGGCGAAGGCGCCGAACCCTTCACCACCGTACGGCTGGGCTGCGGCGTGGAGGCCAGCTACCGCGTGGATCGCACCCTGCCCGTGGTGGCCCTGGCCGTCACCTCCGCGGGCGGCGCCTGCACCGAGACCGCCGCGCTCAGCGGCCTGAACGCCCTGCGGGCCGCGGTGCAGGTCAAGGCGGCCGCCGGTCGCGACGCGGTGGATCTGCACGGCGAACTGGAGGCCGCCGGGGCGGCCATCTCCCCGGTCACCGACCGGGACTACGGGGGGCTGGTGCTCTCGGGTCTGTCCGCGCACCTGGACGGTCCCCTGGACCGGTTGGCCGACTTGATCCACCGCCCGGACTTTCCCGATCACGAGATCGACCAGGAACGCCGTCTGGCGCTGGAGGAGCTGGCCTCCCTGCAGGACAACCCCCTGCAACTGGGCGTGGTGCGCCTGCGGGCCCTGCTCTACGGCGACCATCCCTACGGCCGGCCCCTGGTCGGCACGCCCGAAAGCCTGCCGCGCTTGACCCGCGAGCAGGTGCTGCGGGCCCACCGGGAGGCCTGGAACCGCGGGCGGATCCGGATCACCCTGGCGGGGGATTTCGAACCCGATTCGCTGCTGCCCCGCCTGGACGCCATGCTCACCGGCTTACCCGGGGATCCGTGGGCGATCCCACAGGTCGCACCCCCCAGGAGCCTGGACGGAATCGAGCGCGAACGCCTGGATCGCCGCATCAACCAGTGCGTCCTGCTGCTGGGTTGGCCCGGCCCCCGCACACCGGACCAGATGCGCCCGGCCCGGATGCTGCTGAAGGAGGTTCTCAACGGGCAGAGCGGCCGGCTTTTCGAGGAGCTGCGCAACCGGCGCTCCCTCTGCTACAACACCGGGCTGATGACCACCGCGGGTTTCGGCCAGGGCATGGTGCTCGCCTACGTCCTGACCGCCCCGGAGTCGGAAGCCGAAGCGCGGACCACCCTGCTGACCGAACTGGCCCGGATCGTCTCCGAACCGGTGGACGAGCGGGAAATCGACCGCGCCCGCGCCAAACTGCGGGGCAATCTCGCCATCTCCCT
>JALUJS010000527.1 GCA_027056825.1 Candidatus Krumholzibacteriia bacterium
TTCCGTCCCTAACTACTCGGACTATTCCCTGGATAATCAGGCAACTCCCGTATCGGACTGGGTCGGCATCATCCGCTCAGCTCCGGGCATGTTTGACATTTGTCAAGTTTCGCCCTCATTCCCCCACCTGATTTCGCGTCATAGGGTACCACCTGCCGATTTTTAACAACCAGGTTCGCCCCTGTGTTAGCAATACGATTTTGTCCCCTGTAACTGCAAAGCGAAAATGTCCCCTTCATGGATGCTCCGGAGGCAGACGGTCTACCGGCAGAACCCCTGACCGTGTTTTCCTGAAACCGGGCGCTTTTTGTGGCTTTATGTCCCAATATTCCCGCTCAAGTTATGCAATGGGTTTAACTTAAAATGTTGCGAAAATGTTAAACTTTATTTTTTGGATCCCCGGCCTCAAAGTGTTAAAATGTACCAGTTTTTAACATCTCAAGCTAGTCATCTGAGGAGAATCACCCCATGACCCGATCTGTCCCCGTGTTCCGTCGCGCCCTGCTGGGCGCCGTGCTGATGTTCCTTGTTGCTGCTGGTTCGGCAGCCGCCGGCTGGAGCCATGATCCGTTCTACAATTCGGACATGATCATGTACTACTACAACCAGGTTGCGACGGATATGCAAAGCATGTCCGACGGCAGTGGAGGTGTGATCAGCACCTGGCACGACAGCTATCGGCTCCATGGGCTTGTTGCCCAGCATCTTGACAACTAGAGTGGTCGGCAGTGGGGCTACGAGGGTCAGAAGGTCCTGGCTGACAGCAGCTATGTGGGCACGCCGGCGGTGGCTCCCGATGGCCAGGGCGGATTCTATGTCGCCTGGAGCCAGCCCGGCAGCAGTATGACCCTGGTCATGCTGCAGCACTTTGACGGCGGCTGTAACCCCATGTGGAGCGGCGACGGCCGGGCCATGCAGCAGTTCGCGCTGGTCGGCACTGTGCAACTGGATCCGCAAGTGGTCCCCGATGGTGCAGGGGGCGCCATCGTGGCGTGGCGGCAAACCGGCGCCGACACTGATATAATCCCGCAGCGTTTTGATGCTGCCGGTAACCGTCTGTGGCCGGGTGGAACCATCCGCACCACCAGCAGTGAAGTGTCCCAATTGACAATGACCGCCGGGAAGAACCCGGGCGAGGCCTGCCTGGCCTGGCTTGAACTGGATGCCGGGAACTACGAACTTCAGGTCCAAAAACTGGATTCCGACGGTTCGGGTCGTTTCAACTCCACGTTCATGTACAGCACGAGCGCCAGTCTTGGAGACCTGCAGGTGGCGCCCTTCGGCGGAGGTCTCTTTGCGGCTTGGATGGATTTCTCCACTGGGGGAATCAAATTCCAGGCCATGGACTACTACGGGGCGCTGGTCTATGGCTCGGACCCTGATGTGGTTTTCGGCGTGTACGATCAGCAGAACGACCTGAAACTGGTGCCCGGGCTCTACGGAACGGTGTTCATGGCTTACCGGGACTACTCCGTGACCAGTGGCGGCCCGGACCGGATCGCGGCCAATTACTATACCTCGTCGCGATACGGTGTCTGGGGCAAGTACGGCGCCACCGTTTCAAGCACCGCAACCAACACGGAAATTCTCACCGCCGCCCTCGCGGACGAGACCGGCGGGCTTTTCCTGACGGTTCTCAACACTGATGACCACGCCCTGCAGGCCGTGCATGTGGACGAAAACGGCACGGGGGATTGGCCCGAGGGGCGCGGCTATTTCTCCAGGCGCACCCCGCTCGGTTCCCTGACCATGGTCCCGGATGGTGACCAGGGCTTCCTCGCGGCCTGGGTCGGCTACGACTATGCGGCCGAATACTACAAGCCCGCGGCCCAGAAGATCGACCACAATGGGTTCATGGCCGACAATGGTTTCGCCGTGGTTGAGGTGGCGGATCGTCCCAACGACCAGGGCGGCGAGTTGCTGGCCACATGGCAGGCCAGCCCCCTGGACAACGCCACCGATCGGGCCATCGCCAACTACTCCGTCTGGATCCAGTACGATGGCGATCTCCCGCCCGCCAAGGCCGGCACGTTGCCCTCGGATGAGGACCTGATTGCCGACTTGGGCCTCAAAGCGATTGATGTCGCGGCCCTGAAGACCGGCGGCTGGACCTATGTCGACCTGGTACCGGCCATGTACCAGACGGATTACTCGGCCTTCTGCCCCAGTTTTGGCGATTCCATGGCCACCGGTATTCCGCAGACCGCGGTGCGGGTAGTGGCCCACCATGCGGATCCGGGCACATTCTGGGAGAGTTCGGTCCTGAGTGGTCACTCGGTGGACAACCTGGCGCCGGGCGCGCCGTTGAATCTGCTGGGCACGGCCAACGGCGGCCAGGTCGATCTGGCGTGGACGGCCAGCGGCCAGCACGACGAGGATCTTGCAACCTACCGGATCTACCGGGATACCACGCCGGGTTTCGTGCCGGATGAGACCAATCTGGTCGGCACGAGCACCAGCACCACCTACCAGGACGACACGGCCGGCGGTCAGGTCTACTACCAGGTGCGGGCGGTGGACGCCCACGGCAACGAGAGCGCCAGCAGCGGTGAGGTGGGGGTCCAGTTGGCGGTCTCGGCCGTCGGGCAGGTGCCGGCCTCGTTCCGCCATCGCGGCAACTATCCCAACCCCTTCAACCCGATGACCAACATTGCCTTCGACCTGCCAACCCCGGCCCATGTGACGGTGACGATCTTCGACGCGTCCGGCCGGCTGGTCCGCACCCTGGTGAACGAAGCCATGACCGCGGGCGCCCATGAGGTGTTGTGGAATGGACAGGACGGCACTGGCCGGGCCGTGGCCAGCGGAGTGTATTTCTCGCGGGTCCAGGCGGGCGAGTTTGATGCCACGCGGAGGATGACCCTGGTGCGTTAGTCCGCCACCCGGTCCGCATCATTGGATCGCTCCGCGACACCGCGGAGCGATTCAATAATTCGGGTTAATACCAGACCTGCTGCCCGTCGTCCCAGGTAAAGATCCGCTCATTCTTGCGGGAGCCGTCGGCGACCAGCCAGAACAGGGCGTTTGCGGGGGCGTCCCGGAAAACGAGCCGGCCGTCGCCTGCGGTTTGCCGGCCCAGCGACTTCCATTCCGAATCCCAGTAGAACAATTCATAGGTGGTGCCCCGGGTGAAGAAGGCCTGCGCGACGGTATCGGTGGAAATTCCCGCGGCCCTGCGGGTGGTGGAGGCGAGGCTCAGGGTCAAGGTGTCGTCTTTCCGGGCGGCGAGCGTCCTGATCGCGCCTGATTTTTCGAGGATGAGGGCCGGGCCGACGGGGACCAGCTCATCCGCGTCGAAACACATGGGCAGGTAGCAGATATCCGTGCCCATATCCGTGAACACCACGGAGCCGTCGCGGATCTCGCCCCAGTGGATGGGCTTCCACTCGCCGTCGTTGAAGACGCAGAGATAGGCGAATTGCACCCCGGCGGGGGGAGCGGCGATTTCGATCCTCACATCTGCCACGGGCGTGTACATGGAGGTGACATCGGTGTAGCTCTTGCCGCTCAGCCAGCCGGGAATTTTCTCATCCTCGTTGCGGCGCCGGAACACGAGGTTGCTGTCGTTGCGGGCGTAGGTCTTGCGGTACGCCTTGGCCATGCGGCTGCGCAGATGGTAGTCGCCGGGATCCCTCTCGCAGCCCATGAACGGAACGGCCCGTCCGCCGGGAACCATGATGGCGTTCCAGGCGTGGTTGTTGCCCGAGTCGGCCCAGTGGGGCGTGTAATCGCTGGTAACGGCCAGCGCGTTGGCGCGCATGGCGTAGATGGCCAGGTTGGTCATGTCTTCACAGCGGCCCAGGCCGCACGACAGCATCTCCTGCAGGCCCTGGTCGGTGGGGTGGCGGTAGAAGCGCTCGTCGAAATTGAACCAGCTCTTGATGTCCCGGTTGATGAGGGTCGCCGCTTCCACCGGATCCTCGGGATCGGCCATCTTCTCGGGCAGGTCGGCGTACTTGTTCATGAAGTATTCCCGCCAGGGCTCCAGAGGCTCGTTGCTGCCGCGGTAGGGAAGGACGTTCGCGCAAAAGTCGTCGAAATTTAGGCTCTTGGCCCAGGGCCGGTTCCGCCAGGCCGCAAAGGCGAGATCGATGTTGTTGATGAGGTAGTCGGCGGTGATGTTTTCCAGGTCCGGTTGCAGGTCACGGGTGTCCCAGTGCAGTTCGCCGTAGATCGCTTCCACCGAATCGAAACCGGCCACCATGGTGGTGTAGTCCGGGTAATCGAGCACTTCGATTTTGTGCTCGTTGTCCAGGCTGTCCAGCAGGACGAAGCGGTAATAACTCTTCCCCACCATGTTGCCGATGAGGTACCTGGCGGCCTTCAGCTTCAGGGAGTCCGCCGGGGCGGCATAGTGGGCGAGGACTTTCTCAAGTTCGGGCCGGTTCTTTCCCGACAGCTCCAGGGCCTTGCACACGTCTTTGTCGCCGCCGCAGGCGCCGGTGCAGGTGATCCTGGTTCCGCAGCCGGTCCCCAGCAGGACGAGAGCCAGCGCCACGAGCGGTATGGCCATGCGTTTCATCTTCAAGGTGATCTCCTGGCGGGCTGGACCCGCAACGGTCAGTTTCACGTCATCGTCCCCCGCGTCCCGTCCCGCCCGGCGGCATCGGCAACCCGGTATCTGCGTCCCCGATAGTGGGCAGCAGGCGCGGATCCGGTTCGCTGTACCAATCGGCGTACGCGACCGGAAAGGCCCCCCGTCGCGCCAGGGCGAGCATCTCCAGGTACCAGCGCGCATAATCGGGGTCGGATCCCCGGCCCCGGGCTGCGATCCCGGGGAAACGGGCGAGGAACTTGTCGGCCAGCTGCCCGGGGCCGTCATCGGCGGCGTCATCCCAACCGAAATAACGGGTCCCGGCGGCGGAGGTGTAATGCGCCGTGTCCGTGTCGAATGCGACAGCCAGGGCGCCGTGTCCGGCCTGGATGTTCCCCCGGTGGGTCACCGCGCAACGCCATGACATTCCCGAGGACGACATCCCCGGCGCGATGCGGATGAACCCGTAGCCGCGTTCGTGCAGGACGCGGACCATCTCCAGCACTTCGAGGCAGCACTGCTGGTCAGCGGGCAACGGGGGATGCTCGACCGTCATGGGGCCCCTTCCACTCTATGGCTCCGTTGGACGGGCACCATAGCATATCCTGCCGGGATTTCGATGACCGGGTTAATCACGTCAAAGAGGACAAATCATATAAAACTAGTTGACAATTATCCTGACAATGATGTAACATATTGCTGCGCAACAAGAAAATAGAAAACCAAAACACAAAATCAACCCCGTGTGTGAGAGGAAAATCCGGGTTAGGCCCCATTCCCGAGGAGATCGAAATGCACACCCGTACCCTGCTTGTGGTTCTGCTGATGACCTTGGCGGCCTCCGCGGTCGTCGCTCAACCGTCGACTGGCTGGTCGGACCAGTCAAACATCAACCTGCTGCTGGTCGCCGACTTTGGTCCAACGCCTGGTCTCGAGGCGCTATACTGGGACATGCCACCTAATATCAGTATGCCCGCGGATATCCTGAGTGTTTCCATGGCCGATTTCAGCCCCATGGGAAGTCTGCCGCGCCAATTCATTCCCGCTTTCAGTACGGTGTACGCGGCCAATCTCAACGGGAGCCGGTTATCGAGCGTCCTGGTCCGGGAGCATAACCTGGAGACGGGTATCACCGCAGTCGGAGCCTATGACCATTCAGGCGGCACCTGGGTGGAATTGTGGTACAACGAATTCGATTTTTCCCACGCTGCGACGGATCTCCAGGCGATCACCCTCCTTTACAGAAACCCGCCGTATGTGCTGGAAACCGGATCAGTCCTGCGGCTTCATGACAGCGGCACGGGCGCGGTGCTGTGGGCCAGCGATGACCCCGCATTGGGCGGACCGGGGCGGTTTTTCACCCTGGTCAACTGGACCCTGGCCGACTACAACGGTGACGGCGGGGGCAACGAGTTGCTGGCGGAATTCGAGGATAGTTCCACCGGAACCCATGCGTTGTGGATGGTGACCGATGCGCAGGCGGCCTCGGCCGCGCCATCGATCCAGGGCACGCGCATCGCGCTGGGCCAGAACAGGCCCAATCCCATGTTCGGGGAGACCACGATCCGGTTCTCGCTTCCGGATGCCGCACCTGTGCATCTGCGCGTCTACGACGTACGCGGCAGGGCCGTCGCGACCATCGCCCAGCGGACCATGACCGCCGGTGAACACATGCTGCACTGGAACGGGCGCGACGACGCCGGCAGCCGGGTGGCCCAGGGCGTGTATTTCTATGAATTGACCGTGGGGGGAGAGCGGTTCACGCGCAAGATGATGGTGGTGCGCTGAGGACTGACCGCGGGGGTTCGGGAAGCCGCGCCGGCTCCCCGAACCCCCTGCGATGATTATACCGATTCCCATACGGCTACTGCCTGTCGATCATCCGGATCATTTCCTCGCACAAGGCCTTCATTTCCTCGAGCTGCCCGATCACGAAGGCCGCGTCCTCGAGATTCGCGCTGCGGTTGGCCAGGAAGACATCGATCTGGGCGATGTTGTTGACCAGGTCTTCCCGGATGTTGCCCAGGTGCTTCCGTTCCAGCGCGCGGGTGTGGTGCAGGTCGTTCCAGTTGTTGATCTGCAGGGCGATGAGGATGCCGACCACCACCAGGACGATCTCCCCGATCGCGTACAGCAGGTTGTTGGTGAAGCTGTTGCAGGTGATCAGTCCCCGGCGGATGGAGCGGAAAAAGCGGATCATTGTGAACTTCCCGAATAAAACGGAAAAAGATTCATGGGGACCGAGAGGATCCAGCCATGCATTCCAGGGCCCAAATAAGGGATAAGTGGAGGATTCTGCACCTCTATTGGCCTTGAAAGTGCGGCGGGAGGGTCAAAATAATTATTGTCATTTTGCACATATGTGCATAAACTGGAGCCGAATTCAGTAAGGAGCAGTCATGGCTCGTCCAAAGAAAATGCGATCGGTCCGCCGCCCGCCCATTCACGCGGGCTTCAAGCCGACGGGGGTGCGGGCCCGCTGCCTGGAGCCTCTGGTCCTGGCTCTCGATGAACTCGAGGCCATCCGCCTGGCCGATTACCGGGGTCTGGACCATGCCGAAGGGGCCGTGGAGATGGGCATCTCCCGCTCCACATTTTCCCGGCTCGTGGACAGGGCCCGGGGCAAGGTGGCGGAATTCCTCATCGAGGGGAAGTACCTGCAGATCGAGGGAGGGGAGATCCACTTCCAGGAAAACCGGGTTCGCTGCCGGGAATGCGGGTATGTGCTGACCGCGGGGTTCGAATCCCAACCCCGGCTTTGCCCGGCCTGCGGCGCGGAGGACTGGATCGATCTGGCCGGCGGCTTCGGTCATGGACGTTGCTGCCGCCGGCATCACCGCAATCGACGGAGGTAAGATCATGCCTGGAAGAAACGGAAGAGGACCGCGCGGAGAGGGCCCCATGACCGGGCGCGGGTCTGTCGCAGGCGGCAGAGGCCGCAACCATGGCGGTGGTTTCGGAGCCGGCGGATTTTGCGTTTGTGCCCACTGCGGCAAGAAGGTGCCGCATGAGCGGGGGATCAAATGCACGACGCTGAAGTGCCCGGATTGCGGCCATACCATGGTCCGGGAAGAGTTGCTGAACAATCACAAGAAAGAGGGATGACGGATGAAAAGGACTTTTGCCATCCCGACGCTGGGCGGGAAATCCTGCGCCCATTTCGGTCACTGCGAGAATTTCGCCCTGATCCGGGTGGATGAGGACGAGGAAATCGGAGCGGTCAGGTTTCTGGACCCGCCCGCGCACCAGCCCGGAACCTATCCCCGCTTTCTGGCCGAACAGGGAGTGGATGTGGTCATTGCCGGGGGAATGGGCGCCATGGCCCGGAACCTTTTCCGGGAAAACAACATCGAGGTGCACATGGGCGTCGGGGTGGAGGGACCGGAAATGCTCGTCAGGCAGTTCCTGCAGGACGAACTGCAGACCGGCGACAATCTCTGCAACCACGGGGCCGAGGATCACGAGCCCAACTGCGGGGACTGAGGCATGAAGGTTGCCGTCGCCAGCGGCAAGGGCGGAACGGGAAAAGTGAACGTTCCGGGGGAGCCGGACTAGGTGCTTTTCTGCGAGAACTTGTCCGGTTCCGCTTCGAACTTCTCCTTGCAGGACGGCGTGCAAAAGTAGAACGTCTTTCCCTTGTACTCGATCTTGGCGGCGGCGGCCTCCTTGGAGATCTCCATTCCGCATACCGGATCCATGACTCGATCACTCATGACTGTCCGCCTTTCATGTCACGGGGCCGGAAACGCTTGCGGTATTCCCCGGCATCGGGGAATCAGAGCGCATCCTGACCCCTGTTTCCCGTGCGCACGCTCACGCAGTCCAGCACATCCGTAATCACGATCAGACCGTCGCCGTGGTTGCCCGTATGGCATGCGGCGCGGATGATCACCACCACTTCCTCCACAACCTCGTCCTTGCAGACGTACTCCATCTTCACCATGGGGCTGTACCTGCCCAGTTGGGGGCTCAATTTGCCCTTGCTTCCTTCCGGCGGGGCATCCAGGTCGCTTACGGCGAACATCGATACGTGCCGCAGGTGTTCGTGATGGACGGTGCGGGCCAGGTTGGCGGCCATGTCGGCGCGCACGTAAGCGATGATCTGTTTCATGGCCGCGGCCTTCCTGTTAGGCCCTGTCCGGGCTTGGTCCCTCATCGGGAGCCGGATCGACGTGATCCGTTTACAGGATGACGGGCAAGTACCGTACCGGCTCTCCGCCAGGACCCCCTGGGTAGGGAAAGTTGTTCCCCGCCACCGCGGAAGCGGGCTCACGGTCCGGATCCGGCCGTGCCGGGGAATCCCTGCCGGCCGCCGATTTGAAGAATATTGTTGAATCGTGGCTAATATTCTCATGTGCGGGTCCGGTTCGGAATCGGGAGCGTCCGCAGCGTCATCCAGCAAGGGCACGCCGATCACGAGGCGGCCTGTTGGACTCCGGAAATCGCCAGGAGAAGAAAAACCGCATTTTCAGGCAGTTTTCCGACGGGGATCTTCAGGCTCTTGGCCTGTGATGGATCGCATGGCGATTCAATGATCCGGGTTAAGAAAGACCGGAAGCGGAATCGTTTTAATCAGATTAAATTTATCCTTGTTTTGTGTCACAACTGGCCGTCCTGAATCCGGGAGTCCACCATGGAACGCATCTTCATGATCCTCGCCTCGTTCAACGGCTTCCTGGCCGTGGCCATGGGGGCCTTCGGCGCCCACGGTCTGCAACGCCGCCTGGCGTCGGTGCCCGACCGCGCCCAGCGCCTGGACTGGTGGGAGACCGCCGCGCATTACCACCTGGCCCACGCCCTGGCCCTGGGGATGGCGGCCTTTCTCGTGGCTCGCGCGCCGGGCATGCCCGCCCAGGCGGCCGGCTGGATCATCCTGGCCGGAATCGTCCTGTTCAGCGGCAGCCTGTATTTCATGACCCTGACGGGCAACCGCAGCCTTGGCGCTTCGGCGGTGCCCGTTGGCGGCGTCCTGATGCTGGTCGGCTGGGCCTTCATGGCCGTGGCAGCCTTCAGGATGGCCTGATGTCGCGGCTGCGCAGCTTCATGATGATCACCGCGGCTGCGCTGGCGGCCGGCCTGCAGGGCTGTGACAATGACCCGGATCCGGCAAATCCCCTGCCCGACCCGGCGCCGGGCACCGCGGTGGAGCGGGTATTCGCCGGAACCATCGACCTTGAGAACCTGCCGGATTACGCGGGGATGACTCCGCCGGCGTACATCACCAGGAACAACGCCCGGGGCAGGACCGTCACCAATGCGGGCGCGACCCTGGGCCGGGTGCTTTTCTACGATGTGGCCCTGTCCCGGGATTTTTCGGTGTCCTGCGCGTCCTGCCATCAACAGGAACTGGCTTTCAGCGACGATGCGCGCGCCTCCGCGGGCCTTGCCGGCAACACCCTGCGCCATTCCATGCGCCTGGTGAATGTCCGCTTCGCCGACGAACCGCGCATGTTCTGGGACAAGAGGGCCGCCAATCTCGAGGACCAGACCCTGCAACCGGTGCAGGATCCGGTGGAAATGGGATTCAGCGGCCAAGGGGGCGATCCCGGCCTGGATTCGCTGCTGACGCGCCTGGCGGGCCTCGACTACTACAATGAGCTGTTCGCTTTCGTGTACGGGGACACGGCGGTGACGGAGGACCGGTTGCGGGACGCCCTGTCCCAGTTCGTGCGCAGCATCCAGTCCTTCGATTCCCGCTATGACGAGGGCCGGGCCAACGCGGCTGACGACCGGGAACCCTTCGCCAATTTCACGGAGCTGGAAAACCGCGGCAAGGAGCTGTTCGTCCTGCCGCCGAACCTGGACTCCCGAAACAATCGCACCGGAGGCGGGCTGGGTTGCGCCGGCTGTCATCGGCCCCCGGAGTTCGCCCTCGATCCCGCCACGCGGAACAACGGCGTGATCGGCACCATCGGCGGGCTGGAGCCGGACCTGACGGTCACCCGGGCGCCCACCCTGCGGAATGTGGTCCGGGCCGACGGCAGCCCCAACGGCCCCCACATGCACACCGGGGATTTCACCCTGGACGACGTGCTGGACCACTACAACCGCATCGATACCGAGGGCAACACCGATCTGGATCCCCGGCTGCAACCCCAGGGGATCGTCATGGATCTGCACCTGACCACCGGGGAACGCGAGGCCGTCAAGGCGTTCCTGCGCACCCTGGCGGGTGTCAACCTCTATACGGATCCGCGGTGGTCCGACCCCTTCCCCGCTTCCGGTCCCGATTGAAGATTCCCGGTCCCGTGGTACACTGCCACGGTCTGCCGTGAACCAGGGTCTTCATCCGCGGGGAATCCATGTCGAAGAATGCCGCCGGCCGCCTGCTCTGCGTGGGCATCCGGGGCGCCGAACCCGGCGACCCGTTGCTGGAGTCCGATCTGGAGGCCTGCCGCGCCGCGAACGTGGGCGGGGTTATCCTTTTCGACGTGGATGTGCCGACCTGGCGCCGCCTCGAAGCCGAAGGGGTCGCCCCCGAAGCCGCCCGTGCCCGGGCCGTCCGCAACATCATCTCGCCCGGCCAGGTCCTGCGCCTGACGCGCCGCATCCGCAAGGTTCTCGGGCCCGACGTCTTCATCGCCGTGGACCAGGAAGGGGGGCAGGTGGCGCGGCTGACGTCCGCGCACGGCTTCCGGGACGACCCTTCCGCGCGCGCGTTCGCCGCCCTGGATACCGCCGGGCGCCGCGAGGCGGCACGCTCCCAGGCCTCCCAGCTGGCCCGCTTCGGTTTCGACCTGAACTTCGCCCCCTGCGTGGATCTGGCCTTGGAGCCGGACAATCCCGTCATCGCGCGCCTGGACCGGGCCTACGCCGCGGATCCCGATGTGGTGACCGGCTGCGCCCGCACGGTGATCACGGCCCACCGCACAGCCGGGGTGGCCGCCTGCCTGAAGCATTTTCCTGGACACGGCTCCAGCAGGGCCGACACCCACCTGGGCGCGGTGGACATCACCGCCACTTGGCGCCGTGATTGCGAGCTTGCGCCCTACCGGGCCCTGTCCGGGGAACCCGGCGCCGCGGCGATGGTCGCCCACGTCATGCACCGGGATCTGGATCCCGATCTGCCCGCCTCCCTGTCGCCGGCGGTGGTTACCGACCTGCTGCGCGGGGAACTGGGTTTCGACGGCGTGATCGTCACCGATTCCATCGACATGCGCGCCATCGCCGACCGCTGGCCGCCGGCCGAAGCGGTGGTCATGGCCGTGGCTGCCGGAGCGGACCTGGTCGTCGATGGTTTCAACCTGGACGAGCGTCCCGAACACCCGGCGCCTGTCCTGGCCGCCACCTTGGCCGCCGCCTTGGGCGACGGCCGCATCCCCGGGGGCCACAAGCGGCTCGGCGAGAGCCTGGCGCGCCTGGCGAAACTGCGGGCGGGGATCGGAACTGCCGGATGACTGGTCCGGCGCGCCGCACCGGATGGCCGCCCAATTGACAATACCTGATTAATTCCATACGGTATTCATATCATCACATTATAACCCGGATTATTCATGAAGGAGCGTAGCGAGGATGAGGAAACAGCGCGACAGGAAAGGTGCTCGCAAGGATTTGCGAGGGAGGCGTACCCGGTGCGGTACGTTGACCGAACAAATCCGAGAACGCCTTTCCTGTCGCGCTGTTAACCATCCGCAGTAGCTCCTTCATGAATAATTCGGGTAAACCCGGATTATTGAATCGCTACGCGATCCCGCAATCCGGGTGAAAAAAAGGGGGGACCATGCGCACGCTCATTCTATCCGCCGTTTTTCTGCTCCTGCCCGTCGCTTCGCTGGCGACGGCGTCCCATCACGATTATTCCCGGTACACCCATTGGGCGACCTCGTTCCAGACCGGGGGAGAAACCCTGTCGTCGGTCGTCTCCTGCGACATCCAGGGCACGCCCTGTTTCGCCACCCTGGGTGAGACTTCCGGCCTGACCATGTTCAGCGTCAACGGCGGCGCCGTGACCCAGGAGGGAAACCTGGCCCTGCCGGGTTCGGAAGTGGACGTGGATTTCGACGGCTACCTGGCCTATGTCGTTTCCCGACCCAACCGTTTGGCGCAGGTCCTGGTCTTTACGCCGCAGGTCCTGTCCCTGTCCTGGGAATCCATCTTGCCCCATACGCCCGAAGCGGTGGCCATGTCGGGTGCCCATGTCCTGATCGCCTGCGGGTCCGACGGTCTGCTCGTCTTCGATCCCACCATCATGTTCGGCAATCCCGTGGGGGTGGTGGCTTCCTGGGCCGGCACCGCGCGGGATATTGCCATGAGCGGCACCACGGCCATCATTCTGACCGATACCGGCATCACCGCCCTGGATGTCAGCGACCCCCTCAATCCCGTGGAAATGGGCTCCTTCGCCGTTTCCGACCCCCTCTGTCTGGCCGTGTCGGGGACCATGGCCTATGTGGGGCAGAAAGCCACGCCGGGTACCGGCGGCCGGGTCCAGGAACTCGATTTCACCGACCCGAACGCCATCGCCGCCGGCCGGGCCTTCTCCCAGCTGGGAGACTACGATGTCACGGCCCTGGATCAGGAGAATGACCTGCTGATCACCACCGGAACCCAGGATCTGAAAATCATCGACCTGCTGACGGGAACCGTGGCCTGGGACGGGGTGGGGATGACGTATCCCAAGGCGGTAGCCCATATCGGAGACACCCTGGGCATGGCCACCCTGCTGGACGGTTTCCACGTCTACGACCGCCGGGATCCCGCTTCTCCGCCGGTCTCCCCGGTTTTCGGCGTAGGGGGCGCGTTGCGGGATTTGCAGATCGTTGGGGATTTCGCTTTCGGCAATGTCGGAACCACGCTCTATTGCTTCGACCTGACCCCTGAAGTGCCGACGGTGGCCTGGAGCCACACCCTGGCTGGTTCGGGTTCCTTCGTGACGGACCTGCTGGTCCAGGGGGGACGCATCTACGTGGGCTATCTGTCCGGCGACGTGGAGATCCTTGCCTACGACGGGGTCTCGGCCACCGAGTTGGGCACGTTCAATTCAGGGGGCTTCGAGGTCACGGGCCTGGGCCTGCTGGGCGACGACCTGGCGGTTCTGCTCGATCCCATCGATGACGGCTTCATCCAGGCGGAAATCCATGTCTATGACGTGGCCGACCCGGCAGCCCCGGCGCTCCTGGACACATACCGCAACGACCAGTATCCGAACATGCTGGCCGAAGGAACGACCATCGTCCTGTATAACGAATTTTTTGGCAGCGGCATCCTGCTGCTGGACGCTTCGGATCCCTCCAACCTGGTCGAGGCGGCCACCCTGGTGACCGACCCCCTGCCGGTGGTCAGCCGCCACGGAAATGTCCTGTACATCGTTTCCGACCTGAACCTTCGCCCCGTCGATATCTCCGACCCCTGGGTGCCGCTGTACGGCAGTTTGCGGAAGGTGCCCGCCGACAGCAAGGTGGTGGCGTGGGGGAACGCGGGATATATGACGAAAACGGACCTGGTCCTGGACCTGAGCGATCCCATGGCTCCCGTGGCGCTGGGCTCGGTGAGCACGCCCGTGTTGCAGCAGGCGTCCAGTATCGCTGTCGGGGACGGTTATCTCGTGCTGGCCCGGGGCAGCGACAATGTGTTGCTGGGCAGCCAGGGCCAGGACCTTTCCGCGGTGAACGACCTGCCTGGAATCGCCTCCGAAGCCCTGGCGATCCAGGCCGGTCCCAATCCCTTCAACCCCCGTGTGCGGCTGAGCTTCACCATGACCGAGCCCGGCCGTGCCACGGTGGAGATCTACGACCTGGCCGGCCGCAAGGTGGCGAACCTGGACGGGTATTTCACGGAGCCGGGTCCGGCGGTCTTCGACTGGGACGGACGTTCCGACACGGGCCGGGATCTCCCCTCGGGGATCTACCTCGTAAGGGCCGCCGACAACCTCCGCAGCGGCACCAGGAAGATCGCCCTGGTGCGCTGAACCGGCGGTGGGAAGGGTTTCTGTGGCGCGGCCCGGGGGAATAGCCCTTCCCCCGGGCCGCGCCTGGGTTTAGAATCTCCCCAAGGAAGGTGGGCCTTGTCGGGGAATCCGGATTCCCCGACGGTTCCGGTCCCGGAGAGGAGCATCAGCCATGGCTGAATCCCGTGTCACCGTTCCCCGGCACCTCTGGATCATCGGCGCAGTATCGCTCCTGTGGAACGTGATGGGCGCCTACGACTACCTCATGACCGAGACCCGCAACGCCGCCTACATGGCGCGATTCACCCCCGACCAACTCGACTATTTCTACGGTTTCCCTGGTTGGTACGTGGCCTTGTGGGCCATCGCGGTGTGGGGGGGAGTGTTGGGAAGCGTGTTCCTGCTGCTGCGCAAGGGATGGGCCGCTCCGGTCTTCCTCTACTCGTTCCTGTCCATGGTGATCACCGCGGTCTACGGTTTGGCCTTCACCAACGGCTTGACGGTCATGGGGACCGGAGCCCTGGTGTTCTCCCTGGCCATCTTCCTGGTTTCCCTGGGTCTGTGGCTCTACGCGCGGGCCATGCGGGCGCGGGGAGTGTTGGGCTGACCAGGCATCAAGGCGGGATCCCCATCATTTGGCCAGCAGGCAGCGGCCGGTCCGGACGGATCCTCCGGCGGTCACCCTGTAGACATAGGTTCCGGAAGGCTGGCCGGCCGCGTCCCAGCGCACGCCGTGCACGCCGGCCTGCAGGTCGGCGTCCAGCAGCAGATCGACCCTGCGGCCCCGCAAATCGAAGACGTCCACCCGCACCCGGCTGTCCCGCGAAAGCGCAAACCGGATCTCGGTGGCGGGATTGAAGGGATTGGGCCGGTTGCCGACCCCGGTCAGACCCACGGCTCCGGCCAGGGGCTCCTCCGCCCCGGAAGACCCGAAACCCAGGCCGGGAAGATCCTCACTAACGACCACGGGCAGGGTGTTCAGGGTCAGGAGCCCGCCGGCGGGCGGGGAGACGATCCGGTAGTAGCCGTACAGGGCGTCGGTGATCTCCATCATGTACCTGGGCTGCACCGCCGGCGGCAGCTGATAGACGCTGCTCTCGGCCGTACGCCAGGCGATATGGATGTCCGGCCTGTGGTAACGGTGGATGATGTAGGCGCCGGGCCCCGCTTTCTCCACGCTGACCGCGTCGTCCATCAGGGCCGCCAGCAGATGATAGGCCCAGAACCCGCCGGTGGGGTTGCGGTACATGTCGATGAGCTGGAGTCGGGAATTGCCCCAGGTAGGGCCCTCGCCGGGAACGTAATCCTGCCCGAACATGGATAGCCACATCATGAAGATCATGCCTCGTGACAGGCCGTCGAGGTTCCAGTCCAGGGCCGTCAGGAAATGGTCATCGGGGGTGAAGTCCGGTTCGTAGGCCAGGTTCGGACCGCCGCCCTCGGTGGACACCAGGGGCACCGCGCCCACGCTCTGACGGATGCGCGCAATGCGGTACTGGTTGTATTCCACCGGACCGTAAAGATGCAGGTCCACCATGTCGTAGCGGCTTTCGGCCAGCACGCGCTCCTTGTCGGCCACGGCCTCGGCCACGCGAGGATCCTGGGCCATCTCCAGGGTCAGCGAGTCCTGGACGGTTTCGCTGTAGGACAGCCGGGCCGTGTAGTCGGCCATGCCCGCGTTGAGCACCATGGCGTCGAGGCTGATGGAGGCGATGCCCCCGAGGATGACCGCGGCCGTGGAGTCGGCGGCCTTGACCGCGTCATAGGTTGCGTTGAAGAAATCGATCAGCTGGTCGATGGTGCCGGTCCAACCGCCGCCCAGGTTCTGCGGGGAAGGCCACTCGCTGGCCACCTGGTAGCTCTGCACGGGACGCAGAAGGCTCTCCACATCGTCCACGCCGTCACCGTCATAGCGCTCCACCAGCGCGCCCATGAACGCGGTCCAGTCGGCCATGTCCGCGGGGGGGTGGTTGGCCGCGGGAAACTCCGAGGGCTCGACACCCCACTCGGCGTCCGTGATCAGGGTCATGCAGATGTCCAGGCCCTGGTTCTGCAAGGCCCAGACCTTGAAATCCAGCCCGTCCCAGGTGAAAACGCCCTGCTCCGGCTCACAGTCCTTCCAGTGCACCGAGATACGCGCCACGCCCATGCCGCACTGGGGGAAGACGCTGTAGCTGTCCATGCGTTGCGAGGGCACGCCCACGCCCAGGCGGGGATTGACGCCGAAGGAAAGGTCACCCAGCCTGCGGCCCAGGAGGCGGGGTTCTCGCTCCCGGACCCGGTTTCGCTGGTTGGTCGCCGGATCGTCGCCTCCCGCAGACAAGACCGAAACGGCCAGGAGAGGCAGCAGGACCAGGAGGGGAAGGATTTTCCGGTTCGGAATTCTCATGCGCCTTTCCTGCGGATGGGCCAGGATGCCGGAGAGGAAAAGTGGTAAGGGCTTGGCCAAGGAATTAAGCAAGTCCAGTGCCCAAAGTTGGAAATATTCCGACGAAAATCAAGATTAGCATACGATTTGAGCCATGAAATACGGAAAACCTTTAAAAATTACCTTGTGCCTTCGAAATTGTGTCCTGGGGTTACCGGGTGGCCGTTACCCGACCCCGCTGCACACACAACCCCTTGGCTCATGGACGGTTGCCTGCGGCCTCCTGCCTCCGGCAACCTCGACTTTCCGGCCCGTCCGCCCTCCCTGGCTCCCGGGCCTCCAAGACGCCATGGGCCAAGGGGTTGTGTGTGCAGGGGGCCGGGAACCAACAGATCCGGGTCGGCCGAACACAATTTCGAAGGCACAAGGTACCTTCGTCGGGTAGGAGGGAGGTTTTCATTCAGGTTCCTGCTAGGTGTGGAACCATGTGGGACCTAGTGTTTGGCAAGATGAATCATAAAAAGCCAAAATCAATAACTTTAATGCAATGTTGGTGTTGATGAACTCCAACGGTTGTGATACAATCGGACCCTATCGAGCACGGTGATTGCTTGCGGTGTTCCCCGAATGCCGTCATCATGGCTGTGTATCGGAGCTGTTTGGGGGGAGTTTGTGATCGTACCTTTGTCGTTGCTTGCGAAGATATGGGGTTGGTCGGCGGGAGAGACCCCGCTGCGGCGCAGGGCGCTTGTCATGGTCCTGGCGTTGGTCGCGGTGGTCATCCCCCTGCGCTCCCCGGCGGCCACGCTCACCCAGGTCCGCTCCCAGTTCCTGGTCAACGAGGGCGTCACGCTCAATAACCAGGACCATGCGACGGTGGACATGGACGACCAGGGCCTGTTCATGGTGTCCTGGAATTCGGATTCGTATCTCTGGATGGAGGTCAAGGGCCGGGCGTACTACGCCGATGGCTCACCGTGGACCAACGAGTTCCAGGTCAACAAGCTGGTCGAAGCGGGCGGGCAATATTCCCCGGACGTGGCGACCAATGGTGGTAACCGCTGGATCGTCACCTGGGCCGACACCGAGGCCCGGGACTCCACCTACGTCTATGCCAAGATCTACACGAACACCCAGAACCGCCGGAAGTACGAGTTCATGGTCAACCCCGAGCAGGAGGCCTCGCTGGGCCGGGTCCGGCCGGATGTGGCCATGTTTCCCAACGGGGACGCGGTGGTCATCTGGGGGCACGCCCCTCGGGACGGCTCGGGGCTGAACGTCTACGTGCGGCTGTTCGACGCCAGCGGCTATCCCCTGTCTGACATCGTCCAAATCAACCAGAGCCCGTCCGACCCGCCACCTGTGGACCACACGGCCACCCCGGATATCGACGTGAAGATGGTGGACGGCCAGCCGGTCGCCTTCGCCACCTGGAAGCGGTGGCACGCCGACCCGGATCCCTGGGCGGAGATCCTCTGCCGGAAGTTCGATCCCTACGCCATGACGTTCGAGGATGAATTCCTGATCAACCCCCTTTCGACGGGCGTGCACCAGGGCCGTCCCATGGTGGACATGAACGGCCGGGGGGACATCCTGATGGTCTGGCAGGAGATCAACCCCGCCGACGGCGAGTACGATGTCCACACCCGGAAATACAGCGCCGCGGATTCCACGTGGGGACCCCTGCTCGACCCGCCGGGAAATGACCAGTTCACGCAGCACCGGGGACACGGGATCCTCAGCGAGAGCGGGGGCATGATGCTGGCGTGGACCAGGATCGAGCTCATGAACGGTCTGGACAATGTCTACCTGCAGGCCTACGACGCCCAGGGTGTTCCCCTTCTGGACACGGAGTACCTGGTGAACGAGACCCTGTCCGGGGTCCAGCGGCGGCCCGCCCTGGCCATGACGGAGATCAACGGTCTGACGCACCTGGTGGTGATCTGGGAGAGCAACAACGACGATGGCTCGGGGCAGGCCCAGATGGGCGCCGTCTTCGACTTCGACGGCTTCCCTGCGGCAGGAGCGGTGAAGACAGCCGGCGGCCTCGATTCAGGCCGGCGCCCCCGGGTTGATTTCGGCTTGGAGGCCTCGGAACTGCATCCCCCTGCGCGGACGGAACAGGACCGGCCCGCCGGGCCTGACGCCGACGCGGCCCTGTCCGGGGCCCCCAACCCCTTCAACCCCACCACCGTCTTCAGCTTCAGGCTGGAGCACCCGGAGGCTGTCGGGCTCTACGTCCATGACCTCGCCGGACGCCGCGTCAGGACCCTCGCCGCCGGCGAGACGTTCACCGCGGGCAACCACACTGTGACCTGGCATGGACGCGACGACCTGGGACAGCCGGTGTCCTCGGGAGTGTACCTGGTGAGGCTCGTGGCCGGGGGGCAAGAGCAGAACCTGCGCGTGACCCTGGTGCGCTGATCCACTCTTCTCTTCAGGAAATCCAATGCCGGATCAGGCGGGGGCCATCCGGTCCGCCGTGACCTCGTCCACCACCCTGCACAGCCTGTCCCGGTTGATGGGCTTGAGCAGACAGGCGTCCATGCCGGCGTCCAGGCAGCGGCGGGCCGCATCCGCCGAGGCGTCGGCCGTCAGGCCGATGATGGGAATCTTCCCCAGGGGCGCGGGCAGGTCCCGTATGGCGCGGGCGGCCTGCAGGCCGTCCATCACGGGCATGCGCATGTCCATGAACACCAGGTCGTAGTTCTCTCCGTCGAGCATGTCCAGGGCCTGCCGCCCGTCGGCGGCCACATCGGCGGAGATGCCCACCCGGGCCAGGGTCCGCACGGCCACGATCTGGTTGACGCTGTTGTCCTCGGCCACCAGGGCGCGCAGCCCGTAGTCGCGGTCCCGCGTATCAACCGGTGCGGGAGCTGCCTCGCCCTTCACCACTTCGAGCATGAGGTCCACGGTAAAGACGGTGCCTTCGCCGGGCGTCGACTCCACGCGCACCTCGCCCCCCATCAGGCGGGCCAGCTTGCGGCAGATGGCCAGGCCCAGGCCGGTGCCGCCGAAGCGCCGGGTGGTGTCCTGCTCGGCCTGCTCGAATTCCTCGAAGATCGATTCCAGCCTCGCGGCGGGGATCCCGATGCCGGTGTCGGCGATGGTCAGCACCACGTGCCCCTCGCCGCGGTCACCCGGGCGCGCCTCCAGCCGCACCTCGCCGGTCTCGGTGAACTTCAGGGCGTTGCCCACCAGGTTGAAGGCGATCTGGCGGATGCGGGTGGGGTCGCCGCGGAAACGGCGCGGCAGCGCCGGGTCGCAGCGGAACACGAGGTCCAGGTCCTTGTCCCGGGCCGTGGGCTCCAGCAGACGAACCACGTCGCCCAGGACCGCCTCGAGGTCCAGGGGGATGGACTCCAGGGTCATCTTGCCGGCCCCAAGTTTCGAGAAGTCCAGGATGTCGTTGATGATGTTCAACAGGGATTCGGCCGAGCGGTGGATGATCTCCACGGATTCGCGCTGCCGGGGATCGAGATCCGTTTCGCCCAGCAAGGCGGCCATGCCCAGCACCCCGTTCATGGGGGTGCGGATCTCGTGGCTCATGTTGGCCAGGAAGTCGCCCTTGGCCTTCTCGGCGGCCAGGGACCGCTCCAGTTCCCGGTCCAGGCGCCGGTTCAACTCGTGGGTGCGGCGCAGGATGCTGATGTAGAACGTGGGCAACAGCACCAGTCCGGTCAGCAGTCCGGTGCCCATCACCGGGGAGGATTGCCAGAAGGAGCTAACCGCCAGCAGGGTGCCGAAGCCGATCAGGCCGCCGATCATGCCGGCCACGAGGAAGCGGATCCCGAAGCGCAGGCCGTTGCCGACGATGACCCACAGGTAAAGCGGATAGAAGAATGGCCCGTGTTGGCCGGCCATCAGCATGCACACCGTCACCGTGGCCAGGTCTGCGGCCAGGATGACGTAGCGGCGGAGGCCGAAGCGGCCGGGGGTGCGTCGGACCCAGGCGTACCAGGGCAGGGAGACCAGGAAGTAGCCGGCGCAGAATACGACCTCGCGGGGGGGAGCGCCCTGCAGGCTGCCGCGCGCGTGGGCTTCCATGGCCAGCATGATCACCGCCGCGACGGCGGAGATCACCACCCTGGCCAGGGCCTGGGAGGATTCCTCGTTGGCGGCGATGGTGCGCAATTCCATGGTCGTGTCCGTTTCCGAGGTCGGGGTTTCCTGCCCGTATGATGGAACCGCTGCGCGACACCGCAACGATCCCACAATGCGGGTTACCACGTTATCGGATGATTTGTGGAGGAATTTAGTTGTGCCTTCGAAATTGTGTTTTTCCCCTGGCGGGCCAGAAAGCGGTCAGGATATCGTCAAGTTGGGCGCGCCACGCGCCCCAGGAGTGACCCTCGTGCACCGTCAGGGAGCGGTAGGGAACACCGCGGTGGTCCAGGATCTCCAGGAACCGCCGGGTGGAAGGGCCGAAGTCGTTCATGGTCCCATGGGTGATGAAAAGATCGACATCGGTGCGAGGCGCCTGGGCCAGCATGCCCAGGATGCGCCCGTCGCCCGCCTGGAAGGCCGGGGACTGGATGCCGGCGCGC
>JALUJS010000528.1 GCA_027056825.1 Candidatus Krumholzibacteriia bacterium
AGGAAACTGGTGGAATTTGTCCCTCCGTTTCCTGAATAATAAAGGATTCGCAAAAGGCTGGCAACGAAAAAATTGAAGAAAAGAAAATTTTTGGGATGAATTCGAGATAAATGTCATGATTTTGTCGAATAAGGGTGGTTATAGATCAAAAAAGACAAGAGTATCATGCAATTGATCCAGAAACTGGAGATATGAAATCCCCTCCATTCATATCAATCAGGTAGGAATACCCGATGGGGTCGGCCCGGGCGAAAAAAATTCCGCGGGGAGAATTTCTCCCCGCGAAAATACCCTAGACGATAGTAAAGGATTCTTTATATCGGCTCCGGGTTACAACTTCTTGTACAGGTAGTAGGCCAAAGGTATGACCACGACCGTCAGCACCGTTGACAGTAACGAACCCATCATCAGGCTGATGGCCAGGCCCTGGAAGATGGGATCGAACACCATGACGAACGAACCGGTCACCACCGTGCCCGCGGTCAGGGCGATGGGCAGGAAGCGCACGGCGCCCGATTCGATGACCGAGTCCTCCAGCGACAGCCCGTCGGCCAGGCGCGCCTCGATGAAGTCGATCAGCAGGACGCTGTTGCGCACCATGATGCCCGCCAGGGCGATCACCCCGATCATGGAGGTGGCCGTGAAGAAGGCGCCGAACAGCAGGTGTCCGGGGATGATGCCCACCAGCGTCAACGGGATGGGGATCATCATCAGCAGCGGCACCACGAAGTTCTGGAACATGCCCACGATCAGCAGGTAGATGATCACCAGCACCACCGCGAAGCTGATGCCCAGGTCGCGGAACACCTCGTAGGTGATGTGCCACTCCCCGTCCCACTTCATGGCGTAGTGGTCCTCGGTCTGCGGCTGCACCGTGTTGTACTTCCTGATGTGGGTGCCGTCCGGCATGACCAGTTCGTCGATCTTCTTGTTCATGTCCAAAATGGCGTAGACCGGGGATTCCAGGGCGCCGGCAACGTCGGCGGTGACATACACCACCGACTTGAGGTTCTTGCGGTGCCGGCTCTTCTGGTTGACGTCCTCGTCGACCTTGACCACGTCCGACAGCGGGATCAGGGCGCCCGCGCGGCTGTAGATGTACAGGTCGCTGAGGCTGTTCGGGTCGGACCGGTCGGCCAGGGGCAGGCGCACGTTGATGGGAACCGGCTCGGCGGCCTCGTCCATGTGGACGACCCCCTGGTCATAGCCGTTGAGGGCCACCCCCAGGGTCATGGCCACCTGCTGGGTGCTCACTCCGCGCACGGCGGCGCGGTCGGTGTCCACGGCCAGCTTGTAGCGGGTCTGGTCGTCCTCGACGTACCAGTCCACGTCCACCACGCCGGGGGTCGAGGCGAACACCTCCTTGATCTTGCGCGCGGCTTCCACGCGGCCCTCGAAGGTGGGACCGTAGACCTCGGCCACGAGGGTGGACAGCACCGGGGGTCCGGGCGGAACCTCGACGACCTTGACCGAGGCGCCGTACTTCGCGGCCAACTCGTCAATGGGCCCGCGCACCCGTTTGGCCAGGGCGTGGCTCTTGTCCTTGCGCTTCTTCTTGTCCACCAGGTTCACCTGGATGTCCGCAACGTTGGGACCCCGGCGCAGGAAGTAGTGGCGCACCAGGCCGGAGAAGTTCACCGGGGCGGCCACGCCGGAGTAGACCTGGTAGTCGGTCACCTCGGGCACGGTGGACAGGTAGTCGCCGATCTCCCGCGCGAGCTGGGTGGTCGTTTCCAGGGTGGTGCCCTCGGGCGTGTCGATGATGACCTGGAACTCGCTCTTGTTGTCGAAGGGCAGCATCTTGACCTGCACGGTGCGGGTCAGGAACAGGATGGTCGAAGCGCCGGTTAGCAGGGCCACCACGAGCAGGGCCATGACGCCCTTGCGGGGACTGTCGACCAGGGGGCGGACCAGGCGGTTGTAGGTCTGGTAGATCTTCGTCTGGTGCAGGCTGTAGCTGTCGGCGCCGGCTCCTTCCAGGGTGCCGTCGCCCACCAGGTCGTCCTTCCAGTGCTGGCGGGGCTTGAGCAGCCGCAGGGCCAGCCAGGGCGAGATGGTCAGGGCCACGAAGAGGCTGAAGACCATGGCCAGGGAGGCGCCGATGGGCATGGGCTTCATGTAGGGGCCCATCAGGCCGCGGACGAAGGCCATGGGCATCATCGAGGCGATCACCGTGAGGGTGGCCATGATGGTGGGATTGCCGACCTCGCGGATGGCGCCCAGGGCCACCTTCAGGCTGCGTTCACCGGCGATCTGGAAGTGCCGGTGCATGTTCTCGAC
>JALUJS010000529.1 GCA_027056825.1 Candidatus Krumholzibacteriia bacterium
GCCCGCCCGTCGCCGATCTCCACCGGCTGCAAGCCGTCCAGCTCCGCCGCGGCGGCCGCCAGCTGCGCGGCCGTGAACCGGCCCTGCACCGTCAGCAGGCTGCCCTCGCCCAGGCTGGCTTTCAGCTCGGCCACCGTGCCCTCGGCCAGGATGCGGCCGTGGTCGATGATGGCCAGCCGGTCGCACAGGTCCTCGGCCTCCTCCAGGTAGTGCGTCGTGTACAGGACGGTGCGCCCGGTGGCCACCACGTCCTTGACGATCTCCAGGATCTTGTGGCGGGCCTGGGGATCGATGCCCACCGTCGGCTCGTCCAGCAGGATCAGCCGCGGGTCGTGGATCAGGCCCATGGCCAGGTTCAGGCGGCGCTTCATGCCGCCGGAGAAGTTCTTCACCGGCTCGGCGGCGCGCTTCTCCAGGCCGACCTGCTCCAGCAGTTCCCCGACCTTGGCCTTGAGGGCCTTGCCCCGCAGGTCGAAGATGCCGCCCCAGAACTCCAGGTTCTGCCACGCGCTCAACTCCTCGTATACGGCCACTTCCTGCGGCACCACGCCCAGCCGGCGCTTCACTGCGCGCGGATCCTGGGCGAGGCTTATCCCCTGGACAAGGATCTCTCCCTCGGTGGGTTGCAACAGGCCGCAGATCATGTTGATGCTCGTGGACTTGCCGGCCCCGTTGGGCCCCAGGAAACCGTAGATCTCGCCTTCCCCCACGGTGAACGAGACGTCGTCCACGGCGACGATGTCGCCGAAGGTCTTGCGCAGGCCGCGCACTTCGAGCACGGGGTTCATGAATACCTCGCAACAAGAACAATAAGAACAGGAGCCGCGGAATGCGGCGTTTCGAACCCTCCAGCGGGATCCTACCGCGTGGAAGACATCGGAGCAACGCATGATGGTACGGATTACCGGCCCGGGAAGTTGCGGCCGCTATTCAACCAGGGCCATGCGACCGGTCAGGGTGCTTGCGGCGGCCTGGAGACGGTAGAAATAGGTTCCCGCCGGAGCGGGGCGCCCGGCCGGGCCGCGGCCGTTCCAGGTGATGCGGTGCTCCCCCGCGTCCAGGATGTCGCCGGCCAGGAGGGTCGCCACGCGGCGGCCGCGGACATCGAAGACCTCGAGGCTGACGGGCGCGGCCTGCTGCAGGTTGAAAGCGATCCGCGTCCGGGGATTGAAGGGGTTGGGCACGGCCCCGATCAGTTCCACCCCCTCCGGGGTCCGGACCTTGGCGGCGGCGACCTCGGCCCGGGGCGCGATCTTGCCCGTCACCGCGGCGCAGACACGGCCCAGGAAGGCGTTGTCGTCCCAGGCGGGGGCGGGATCGCCCAACCGCACGGCCACCAGATCGAGACTCGGCACCACGTAGATGCGCTTCTCCTGGAAACCCATGGCGGCGTAGGCGTCCGCCGGCACGTCGGGCATGGCCAGACCCGCGGTGTTCAGCCACCACAGGTATCCGTAGAAGGGGTTGAGGGCCTGGGATGGCCGTGTGGCCCGGTCCACGTAGTCCGCGCTGACGACCTGCCGGTCCTCCCACCGCCCCTGCCGCAGGAAGAGGTAGCCGAACTTGGCCAGTTCGCGGGCCGAGGCGATCACGCCCATGTAGGTCAGGGTATTGCCGGCGCGGTCGGTCTCCCAGGTCGCCGTCGGCATGCCGATCACCGCGGCCAGGCGCCGGGCGGCGAACACTCCGGGCTGCATCCCGGTGACGTTGAGAATGATCCGCGAAGGCACCTGGCAGGCGGCGTTGTGGTAGACCCACTGCGTGCCGGGCGTGTGTTGCATGGGCAGGCCCACGGCGTAGGCGCTCTGGTCGCGGCTGGCGAAAAGCAGCGGATCGGTGAAGAGGTTGTACTGCAGACCCGAGTCCATGCTCAACAGATGGCCGATGGTCACCGCGCCGTGCTCCGGATCGTTCCACTCGGAGATGAAGGTGGCGGCGGGCTCATCCACGCCCGCGATCACGCCATCATCCATGAGCATGCCCAAGAGGCAACTGGTGAAGCTCTTGGACACGGAGTAGGCCTGCTGGCGGGTCGCAGCGTCCCAGGCGGGACCGTAGTGTTCGCCAACCAGGTAGCCGTTGCGGATCACCACCACCGATTTGGCGCGGTGACTGAAAGCGTACCTGAAGGCGTCGGTCAGCAGGGCCGTGCTCATGCCCTGTTCCTCGGGAGTGGACGGGGTCCAGTCCCCGGTGGGCCAGGGGGCCATGTCCTCGACGGCCGCAGGCCGGGGACGCGTTGACGCGGCGCGCTGGATGATGTCCGCCGGGACGCGCCCGGGCAGGGAAAAATTCACCTCCCGGGCGGCCTGCAGGACTTCCGGCGCCAGGGGCACGGTGTCGGCGGCGAATGAGGACCCGCAAACAAGGATGGTCAGTACGAACAAACAGATTCCCCGGCACGCCATGGCGTCTCTCCCCCTTCTATGAACCCGCATCATTGCCGGCTCCCGCTCATGATAGCACAAAAATGATCAGCGGCGGGGCTTGCCGCGTCCGGCGGACTTGCGAGGCGGGGCGCCGAACAGCCGCTTGCCGGTCAGCTCGGCGTAGGGCGCCAGGGCCTCGGGCGTCCAGACCTTGACGATATGGCGGCGCAGCTTGACGGCCATGTGCCTGTTGTCGTGCAACATCCGCGCGCACTCGTAGGGTCGCACCGGATGGATGGTGCAGAGGCCCCGGTCGAAGAAGATGCAGCGTCCCGGCTGGGCCAGCTCGTCAAGGGTCCAGACCTGGCCGGGCTTCTTGCCGTCGCGCAGCTTGTGGGGCATCACGCCGTGGCGCAGGGAGCCGTCCGGCATGGCCGTCACCCCCACCGCGAGGTATTTCCTGAACAGCGTGGGAAGGTCCAGGTTCAGGTGGTTGGCCAGGGCTTTAACCCCCCCGGGCATGAACCAGCCCGGGGAGTTGAGACAGGCGGCGCGGCAGTCCTTGCAGTCGCAGCTGGTGACCTTGAACACGAGGCCGTGGTGGCGGCGTACTGGTTTGCCTGACACGATTTCCTCCTCGTCGGTACTTGCTAGGGAATTGGTATCCCGCTATCCTCCATCATGATCAATGGCCGTTTTCTTCCAGATCTCGTTTTGAACAATCCTCAATATTGAATCGCTATGTGATCCCGCAAGGCGATGACATGAATGGATGTGACGGGAATGCGTAAACTACTCACTTGTCAGGCTACCTTATTTCTCATGTGCGTCTTTCTCACCTCACCCGTCAAGGGTAGGGTGCTACCGGAAGGTCCCAAAGTCTCTTATTTCCAGACCGGTGTCATCCGCAATATCGATTCCTTTCATTCACACTGGGGCGTCGAAGCTGGTTTCGTTTGGAGGCGGCGGTTCCATATCCTGATGCAGGGCCGCACGGTGGACTTTAACATCAATCAAAGGCTATCCCTTCATACCGAGGTGGCCCTTGCGCGGTTCCGCTTCTTCATCCTGGAGGCGGGGTATATCCACACCCTTCATTCCAGGCGTCAATATCAACCAGGTACAGGTGTGGTTCGGGTATCATTTCCCACTTATCCGACTTCCAATTTGACGATCATGCCCAATGCCACCGTGATGCGTACCCTCGATGAATGGGCTGATGTTCTGGCCAACGCGGGAATAGATCTTGTTTGGAGCCAGGAATGGCTTCTGCGATTCGACTTAAACCTCAACCAGGATTTTCGCTACCATAACCTGGACATCATGTGGGGATACGCATTTTGATTCCAAATACTTGGCTTGTGCCCCGGAAAATGTGTCCCGCTGGCCCGGACCGGTTGTGGCCCCGTGGGACACATTTTCCGCGGCATAAGCCAATTATTGCAATACAGTTGCAAATAACACGATCATGCATTAGCCTACCCGTATGAATAGTTCCTTGCTCCGCCAGACCCTCCATGCAGCCAACCTGCGCGCCACGGCCGCGCGCATGGCGGTGCTGGAACTCGTGCGCAACGCGAGCACGCCTTTGAGCCACGGGGAAATCGCGGAATTGCTGCGTGACGGCCCCTGGAACCGCACGACCCTGTACCGCAACCTCATCGACCTGGAGAAGGCGGGCCTGGTGCGGCGCACCCAGCTCGGCGAACCCGTCTGGCGTTTCGAGAGCACCGCCAAGGAACACGGGGTCCGCTCACACCCCCATTTCCTGTGCAGCGCCTGCGGCAAGATGGTGTGCCTGCCGGAAATGACCCTGCGCCTGGAGGGGGCCAGGGGCTGTCGCAAGGCCATCGGACAGGGAAATATCGAGGTGCAGGTGCGCGGACTGTGCGACGCATGCATGGGAAAGAGGGGGATATGAAAACGACCGTGGTCCTGTTGGCTGTTCTGCTCCTGGGAACCGGGTGCTCATCCCGGCCGCCGGAGGAAACCCGCGCGGCCCCCGCCGTCGCCGTGAGCATCGCCCCCCTGGCCACCATGGCCTCGGCCCTGCTGGGCGACACGAGCCAGGTGCTCACGGTGCTGGCGCCCGGCGAATCCCCCGCCACCTTCGATCCCGGCCCGCGGCGCATGGCCGTGCTGGAGGGGGTGCGCGTCTACTTCGCGTGCGGGGTTCCCATGGAGAACCAGTTGCTGCCGCGTTTGCGACAGGGTCGCCCGGAGCTGGCCATCGTGGACGTGACCGCGGGCATAGACCGCGTGCCCCTGGACGCGCACCGGCATTCCCACGATTCGGTATCGAACGATGAACCAGAAGAAACGGACCCGCACCTGTGGCTCGATCCCGGCCTGATGAACAGCCAGGTCCGCGTCATGGCCGCGCGCCTGGAAACCCTGTTCCCGGACCGGGCCGCGGAAATCGTTGCGAGGGCCGACAGCCTGGCCGCCGAGCTGGAGGCCCTGGACCGCCGGCTCGCCGACATCCTGGCCCCCGTCCGCGGCCGCGACCTGTTCGTCTTCCATCCGGCCTTCGGTTACCTGGCCCGCGCCTACGGCCTGCGGCAGGTGGCCATCGAGCAGGGCGGCCTGGATCCCACCCCGCGCCACCTGGCCCGGGTGCTGCGTCAGGTGCGCGAGCAGGGCGCCCGCGCGGTGTTCGTGCAGCCCCAGTTCTCCCTGGGTTCGGCCCGCGCCGTGGCCCGGGACACGGGGGTCGAGATCGTGGTGCTTGACCCGCTGGCGCCGGACTACGCCGAGAACATGATCGCCATGGCCCAGGCCATCAGGGAGGCCCTCGATGACCGCGAATGACACCCGGCCTCCCGTGGTCGAGATCCGGGACCTGCACTTCGGTTACCCGGGCCAGCCGGTCTTCACCGGCGCCAAGGCGGAGATCCGCGACGGCAGCTTCGTGTCCATCGTCGGCCCCAACGGCGGCGGCAAGACCACCCTGCTGAAGCTCATCCTCGGCCTGTTGCAGCCGGAGCGGGGAAGCGTGCGCCTGTTCGGCGGCAGCCCCGCCAAGCAGCGCGGCCGGGTGGGGTACATGCCCCAGCACGCCCACGTGGACCCCCAGTTTCCGGTCACCGTCCTGGACGTGGCCCTCATGGGGCGCCTCGGCCCCGGCAGGATGGCCGGGCCCTTCCGGGGGACCGACCGCGCCGTGGCCCTGAGGGCCCTGTCCGAGACCGAGACCGCGGACCTGCGGGACAAGCCCTTCAGCGCCCTCAGCGGCGGCCAGCGCCAGCGGGTGCTCATCGCCCGCGCCCTGGCCTGCGAACCGGACCTGCTGCTGCTGGACGAGCCCACCGCCAGCCTCGACCCCACGGTGCAGGACGACCTGTTCACCTTGCTGCACCGGCTCAACGAGCGCATGACCGTGGTGCTCGTTTCCCACGACGTCAGCACCGTCTCGCGCCACGTGGACACCATCCTGTGCGTCAACCAGGACATCGACGAACATCCGGCCGGCGCCATTTCCGGCGCCCTGGCCGACCTGTTCCCGGGGGCCGAGGGTCTGTCCCTGGTGCGCCACGACCACCACCACCACGGCCACGGCGACGGGGAGCACCCAAGGGGAGGCCGATCATGAGCGACTTCCTGACCGCCCTGGTCCAGCACGCCTTCCTGCGCCAGGCCCTGCTGGCGGGACTGCTGGCCAGCATCGCCTGCGGCATGGTGGGCACCTACGTGGTGACCCGCCGCATCACCGTCATCGCCGGCAGCCTGGCCCACACCGTGCTGGGCGGCATGGGCGCCGCCTACTGGCTGCGGTCGGCGCACGGGGTACAGTGGCTGCATCCCCTGCACGGGGCGGTGGTCGCGGCGCTGCTCGGGGCGGGTCTCATCGGCCTGGTCCGCGCGCGCAGCCGCGAGCGCGAGGACACGGTCATCTCCGCCCTGTGGGCCGTGGGCATGGCCCTGGGCGTGTTCTTTCTCTTCAAGTCCCCGGGCTACAAGGCTGACCTCATCACCTACCTGTTCGGCAACATCGTCATGGTGGATCCGGCGGCCCTGCGCCTGCTGGTGGGGTTGGACGCACTGATCCTGCTGCTGGTGCTGACGTTCTACCATCCGCTGCTGGCGATCTGCTTCGACGAGGAGTTCGCCCGCCTCCGGGGCGTGCGCGTCGGTTGGCTCTACACCCTGCTGCTGGCGCTGATCGCACTGACCATCGTGACGCTTGTCTACGTGGTGGGCATCGTGATGGTGATCGCCCTGGTGACCCTGCCCGCGTCCATCGCGGGGCTATTCGTGCGCAGGCTGTGGCCCACCATGGTGCTGGCCGCGGTGCTCAGTTCCGCCTTCACGGTGGTGGGGTTGGGAATAAGCTACGGCGCCGACCTGCCGGCCGGCGCCACCATCGTACTGTTGACGGGCGTCGTCTACGCCGCGGCCCAGTTCGGCTCCGCCTGGAGCGGGCGTTTCCGCTGAGCTGACCCGGATTAACCCGCCGGGGCCGGGGCGGGTGCGCGCCGGACGTAGACCGACAGCACGCGCGCCAAGGTCTTGGAATCGATGGGCTTGGAGATGTGGTCGTCCATGCCGGCGTCCAGGCTGCGCTGGCGATCCTCGGTGCGGGCGTGGGCCGTCAGGGCGATCATCGGCACCCTGGGGTCGCGCGCCGGTGAATCCTCCGCACGGATGCGGGACGCCGCCTCCAGGCCGTCCATCTCCGGCATCTGCACGTCCATGAGAATCGCCGCGTAGTCCTTCTCCGCCACGGCCGCCAGGGCTTCCAGTCCATTGGCCGCCACGTCCACCCGGTAACCGAGCTTCTCCAGCAACAGGGTCGCCACCTTCTGGTTGATGGGGTTGTCCTCGGCCAGAAGGATCAGCGGGCCCTCCTCCTGTGCGGCCGGGATCTCTTCCACCGCGTCCGGTTCGGGATCCATCTCCGCGATTTCCGTTGCGTCCCCCGCAAGCTCGGGCTCCACCTCGCCCAGCAGCTTCTCCAGGCGCCGGTAGAGGGGGGGGACGGTGATGGCGGCGTCCGCCCCCATGGCCGCGACCCGTTTGTCATCGGGTTTGCGGTCGTGCAGGCAGAGCAGGACGACCCGCGTGGCCTGGTCCCCGTCCAGGTTGCGGATGCCGGCGGTCGTCTCTCCGGCGTGGAGGCCGGCCACGCCGTGGGACAGGAACACAACCTGGTAGGGGTTTCCTTCCGCGGCCGCCTTGGCGAAGACACCCAGGGCCGTGTCCGGGGCCACCGTCCGCGCCCGGCAGTTCAGGC
>JALUJS010000530.1 GCA_027056825.1 Candidatus Krumholzibacteriia bacterium
GCGACGGGGAAACGGTTCCCCGCAGCCTCGTGGTCAAGGGCGCCTTTCCCAACCCCTTCAACCCGGTCACGGTCATCCGCTTCGCCACCGCGCGCTCGGGCCCGGTGCGGGTCAGCATCTTCGACGCCCAGGGCCGTCGGCTGCGGGTCCTGGCCGACCGGGTCATGGCGGCGGGGGACCAGTCCGAGACCTGGGACGGCCGCAACGACCAGGGCGTGCTGGCGCCGTCGGGGGTCTATTTCTGCCTGGTGGAAACCCCCGAGCGGGTCGAGGCGGTCAAGCTGGCCCTGCTCAAGTGATATGGAACGGCTAGTCAAGTAGAGACAGACTGGTTCCTGAGCCCCGGTTTTGCCGGGGCTCTTCTTCTTTAATCGGAGGGGAGAGGCAAGGTCGACGGTCGATCAGACTGATATCCGCGCATTGGTTGGCGCACAAGATACTGCCCGTCCGGAGCTTCCTCCCTCTAGCTTCGCGAGTCGGCCCCTTGGTTGCCGTCGCATACTTAAGACGAGGGTTCTCCTGGCCGGCCTCTCCCCTCACACTCTTTCCGGGCCGCTATCGTTCAGCGACCTCCCACAGCATCGCCCACACGAAGCCGCACAACTCGCGGGCAACTGCGGTCGTCGCCTTGTTCGTGTGTTTGGTCTGGGCCAGGTGACGGTGGCGACGCTGAAGCCTATGCTGGGCCTTGACCGCGATGCCGACGACAGCAGGATCCTGCCCCATGCGTCGGCGTTGGAGCTGCAGGGACGATCCGCCCCGCTTGCTGTAGAGCCAGGCACTCTCGACCAGAACCCGCCGCAGGAAGCGGTTACCTGATCGGGTGATCGACCCTCGTCGCTGGCGCTCACCGCTGCTGCGCTCGCTTGGCACCAAGCCCGTATATCCCATCAGCTGTCGCGGCGACTTGAAGCGCCGGATGTCTCCGATCTCGCTGACGATCGTCATCGCCGTCAGGGTCTTGATGCCCCGGAAGCAGCACAGGGCTTCGACCGGTTCCCGCCACGGGTGCTGCTGCGCGATCTCTCCGATCCTGGTATCAAGCGCCACGATGCTTGTCTCGAGATACTCCAGTAACTGCAACTCGCTGCTCAGAACGGTCTCCAGCGGGCCATCCAGCTCACGTCGCAGGGCGGCCAGCCACGCCCTGTGCTGCTTCGTCCAGTTGCTCTTCGTGCCGGTGAACCGGTGACCGGTCGTTCTGAGGATGCCCATCAGGCGGTTCTTGCTACGGGTGATCTGCCGACGCAGGAACAGGCGAGCCCGCACCAGGTGGCGGACCGCTTCCTGGTCAGTATCAGGAACCGTGACCGAGGTCAGATGGCCGCTGCGATACATCCGCGCCAGATGGACGGCATCCAGGCGGTCAGTCTTTCGGTGGTCCCCCGGTAGGGATGGAACCAGGCTCGGGGCGATGACATCACAGTGGAAGCCGTCATGATCCAGAGCGCGTTGCAGAACATAGCCCGCCCCGGAAGCTTCATAGCAGGCGCGCGGGACACCCTTGGTCGCCAGGCGACGGAACAGACGCCGGGTGGCGTTCAGGTCGCCGGAAAGGCGTACGACTTCAGGCTCGATGGCATCTCCGTGAAGGATCGCCGCGGTGATCGAAGATTGATGGACATCCAAGCCCACCCAGATCGGAATTGTGCTACATTGATTCATGGCTGGGTCCTTTCGATGGTTTGGAGCGTAAGTCTCCAATGTGTCCCTGGTCCGTGCGGACTAACACACGGTACACGAGGGACCCAGCCGTTCCATTATCTCTAGGCGCACCCGGGCCGAAAACGAAGCCCCGGCGGTCCGTGAGGACCGCCGGGGCTCTGCGCGTCCGGACCGCGGTCAGCCCTTCAGGGCCCCCTTGATGAACTCGCGCCGCATGCGCGCGATGTTCTCGATGGAGATCTCCTTGGGGCACACCGCCTCGCATTCGCCGTGGTTGGAGCAGTCCCCGAAGCCCTCGCCGTCCATCTGGGCGATCATGGCCAGCGCGCGGCGGGCGCGTTCGGGCTCGCCCTGGGGCAGCCACGAGAGCTGGCTGATCTTGGCGCTGACGAACAGCGACGCCGAGGCGTTGGGACAGGCGGCCACGCAGGCCCCGCAACCGATGCAGGCAGCCGCGTCCATGGCCTTGTCCGCGTGGTCCTTGGGAATGGGGAAAGCGTTGCCGTCGGGCGCCGACCCCACGTTCACGGTGACGAAGCCGCCCTTCTGTTGGATGCGGTCGAAGGCCGACCGGTCCACCACCAGGTCCTTGATGACGGGAAAGGGCTTGGC
>JALUJS010000531.1:0-1113 GCA_027056825.1 Candidatus Krumholzibacteriia bacterium
CAATAATGCGGGCCAAGCGTCAACTGTCAGTGGGATAAATATTTAGACCTTTGATATTCACGAATTCCCTGAGGCCGAAACGCCCCAGCTCGCGGCCCAGTCCGCTCATCTTGACTCCCCCGAAGGGCATGCGGGGATCGGACTTGACGATGGAGTTGACGAAGACGGTGCCGCACTCCAGGCGCCGGGCAACGGCTTCGCCGCGGGCCAGGTCCCGGGTCCAGACGCTGCCGCCCAGGCCGAACTCGGTGGCGTTGGCCAGGGCGACCGCCTGATCCTCGTCGTCGCAGGCCATGACCGGAGCGATGGGACCGAAGACCTCCTCGCGCATGACCCGCATGTCCGCCGTCACGTCGGCCAGGACCGTCGGGGCGAAGAAGCTCCCGGGACGGTCCAGGCGTCCGCCCCCCGTCAGGACCCGGGCGCCCTGGCGCACCGCGTCGGCCACCAGTTCCTCCAGGTGCGCGACTTCCGCCGCGTTGACCACCGCGCCCACCTGGGTCGCCGGGTCCAGGGGATCGCCAACCACAAGGGAGGCCATGGCCGCAGCGAAGCGCTCGGCGAATTCCGCGGCCAGGGGCCGGGCCACCAGGAAGCGCTTGGCGGCGATGCAGCTCTGGCCCGTGCACAGCATGCGCCCAGTCACCGCGCCGCGCACCGCCTGTTCCAGGTCGGCGTCCTCCAGGACGATGAAAGGATCGCTCCCCCCCAGCTCCAGAACGACCTTCTTCAGGCTACGGGCGGCCAGTTCGGCCACCCGGACGCCCACCCGCGTGGACCCGGTCAGGGATACGCCGCGGATCTCCGGCCGGGCCATGAGCGCCTCGACGCCGGCGTGCCCGGTGACCACGGTCTGGAAGAGGTGCGCGGGGAAGCCGGCGTCCGTGAACAGTTCGGCGATGGCCAGGCCGCAGCCGGTGACGTTGGAGGCGTGCTTGAGGATGGTGGCGTTGCCGGCGGTCAGGGTGGGCACCCCGAAACGCAGGGCCTGCCAGTAGGGATAGTTCCAGGGCATGATGGACAGCACCACGCCCAGGGGCTGGTACACCACGCGGTGGGCCAGGCCGTCGGCGGCGACTTCCTCGTCGGCCAGCCAACCGGGAGCCCTCTCGG
>JALUJS010000531.1:1123-2277 GCA_027056825.1 Candidatus Krumholzibacteriia bacterium
ACCTCGGCCAGGGGCCGGAGCAGGGAGGCACGTTCGGCAGCGGGCACCGCGGCCCAGGCGGACTGGGCCGCGGCGGCGCGGTCCACCATGGCCATGGCCTCGGCGTCGGTGTGCAGCGGATATGTCCGCAGGGATTCTCCGGTGGCCGGATTGATCGTGGTGATGCTCATGGGGAACCTCCGTCCTTGCACCCGCCCACGGCCACCACCCCGGTCAGAACCCCATCTGCCGGAACACGATCTCGGCGGCCCGATGGAAGGCGTCGGGCATCACGCCCAGGAAGATCACCAGCGCGGCCAGCAACCCGCCGGCGGCCACCGAGACCCATTCCGTCCCGTCATAGGAATCCTCCTGGGGCTCGTGCATGTACATCACGACGATGACCCGCAGGTAGTAGTACACCGAGAGCAGGGAGTTGATGACGCCGAAGATGGCCAGGGGGATCAGGCCCGCCCGGACCACGGCGCTGAAGACGTAGTACTTGGCCATGAACCCGACCATGGGCGGGATCCCGGCCAGCGAAAGCATGGCCACCGCCAGGACCGCGGCGGCGGCGGGGCGCGTGCGGCTCAGGCCCGCGTAACGCGCGATCTGGTCCCCGTCGACCCCGGGCTCGGTTCCGACCACGTTGATGACGGAGAAGGCGGCCAGGTTCATCAGGCCGTACCCGATGAGGTAGAACAGGATCGCCGCGCCGGCGGCCTCGCCGATCTCCATGGCCCGCGCCATGTGGCCCGTGTCGCTCACCGCCGGAGCCATCATGGCCAGGATGCCCAGCAGCAGGTAGCCCGCGTGGGCCACGCTGGACCACGCCAGCATGCGCTTGATGTTGCCCTGGACCAGGGCGATGAGGTTGCCCGCGGTCATCGTCAGCACCGCAAGCACCTGCAGCACCGGGTACCAGGCGAAGGCCAGCATGGGTTCGGTCAGGATCACGAAGCGCAGCAGGATGGCGAACCCGGCGGCCTTGATGGCCGTGGCCATGAAACCGGTGACGTAGGCGGGTGCGCCGTCGTAGACATCCGGCATCCACATGTGGAAGGGCACCATGGCGATCTTGAACCCGAAGCCCACCAGCATCAGCCCCATGCCCAGGGTCAGGAAGTGCGCGTGGGCGGTGCCTTCGGCCAGGGAGACGGCGATACGGTCGAAAC
>JALUJS010000532.1 GCA_027056825.1 Candidatus Krumholzibacteriia bacterium
GGCTGAGCGGCCAGGCGGTTGACAGTGAAAGGAAAGCGGGTCAGGATCACCTGGCCCGTTTTCTCTATCCCGGAGCACGCCCATGGACAGCAAGGAATTCCGCCAGGAAGGCCATCGTCTCATCGACTGGATCGCCGAGTATCTCGACCACGCCGATCGGTTTCCCGTCCTGTCGCAGGTGCGGCCCGGCGAGATCCGCAACGCCCTGCCCGACCATCCGCCCTCGGGCGGCGAGCCCTTCGCCGCCATCATGGACGATTTCGAGCAGGTCATCCTGCCGGGGGTCACCCACTGGAACCATCCCCGTTTCTTCGCCTACTTCCCGGCCAACAACAGCGCGCCGTCCATCCTGGGGGAACTGCTGTCGGCCGGCCTGGGCGTCAACGCCATGCTGTGGCAGACCAGCCCCGCCGCCACCGAACTGGAACAACAGGTGATGGCCTGGCTGGGCGAACTCATCGGGCTGCCCGGGGGTTTTCAGGGATCCATCCAGGACACCGCCAGCACGGCCACCCTGTGCGCCCTGCTCTGCGCCCGGGAAAAAGCCACCGGCTTCGCCTTCAACGCCAGGGGGCCGGCGGCCCTGGATCCCGGCCGTCCCCTGCGCATCTACTGCTCGCGCGAGGCCCATTCCTCGGTGATCAAGGGCGCGCGCATCGCCGGCTTCGGGGACGAGAACATCGTCACCATCGACGTGGACGGAGCCCGCGCCATGGATCCGGACGACCTGGCCCGGAAGATCGAGGCCGACCGGGACGCCGGCCGGCGGCCCTGCTGCGTGGTGGCGACGGTGGGCACCACCAGTACCACCGCCATCGACCCCCTGGCGCAGATCGGACCGGTGGCCCGGCAGCACGACCTGTGGCTGCATGTGGACGCCGCCCTGGCCGGCTCCGCGGCCATCCTGCCGGAAAAGCGCTGGATCCTCGACGGCATCGAACACGCCGACTCCTTCGTGTTCAATCCCCACAAGTGGTTGTTCGTGAATTTCGACTGCTCGGCGTTCTTCGTGCGCGACCCCGGCCACCTCGAACGGGTCATGGCCATCGACCCGGCCTACCTGCAGACCGACCGGGACGACCAGGTGACGAACTTCCGCGACTGGGGCATCCAGCTGGGGCGGCGCTTCCGCGCCCTGAAGGTGTGGTTCGTGCTGCGCAGTTACGGGTCCGCAAGGCTGCGCGAGATGCTGGCCGGGCACATCGCCCTGGCCGGGGAGTTCGCCGGTTGGCTCGAAGCCGCCCCGGACTGGGAAGTAATGGCGCCCGTGCCCCTGAACACGGTGTGCTTCCGGTATCATCCGACCGGGCGGAACCTGGACGAGGAATTGAACGCCATCAACAAGGGGATCATGGACCGGGTCAACGCCGCCGGCCGCATCTACCTGACCCACACCGTCCTGGACGGGCGCTTCGCCCTGCGGCTGGCTGTGGGGCAGACCGGAACCCAGCGGCGTCACGTGGTCGAGGCCTGGGAGGAGTTGCGGCGGCAGGCCGCCTCAGCGTAGGCCCAGCCGCTGCTTCGCCAGGGCGTCGCCCGGGTGGAGTTCCAGGACGCGCTGCCAGGCCTGGCGCGCCAGGTCGGGCCGGCCGGTCTGCTCGTAGCAAAGGGCCAGGTTGCCGTAGGCCTGCCACCAGTCGGGGCGTTCGCGCACCACCGCGCCGAAGGCGCCCTGCGCCTCCCGCCAGCGCCCCATCTTCGCCAGGACCCCGCCCAACCGCATGTGCAGGGCCGGCACCAGGGGCTGGTACTCCCGCCGGGCGTAGCGCCGATCGAGGTCCAGGGCCTCGCGGTAGGAGCCCGCCGCGTGGGCCAGATCGCCGGACTTTTCGTAGGCGTCGCCCAGGATGCGCCAGCTCTCAAAATCCCGGGAGGGGTCGTGGCGATATCCGATGAGATCGGGCAACCACACAGCCAGCAGGATCACCACCGCGGCGACAAGGCCACGGCGGAAGCGGGGATTCCACAGGCCCATGCGCACGGCCCGCAGAATGCGGTCCGCGCCGGCACCCGCCGGAACCATCAACCAGGCCAGCAGGGGCAGGCGGAAGCGGCAGTTGATGAAGAACGGCACCAGGGCCAGGGCGTAGAGCACGAGGGAGCCAACCATCAGGGACCGGGTGGCCGGGTCGGTCTCGCGGCGGCGCAGCCCGACGATGGCCAGGGCCAGCACCGGCGCCCACCCCAGCCACACCGGCCAACGCAGCAGGGGGGATCGTGCGCGCCAGAACGGCAGGCTCTTGTTGTTGGACCTCTCCCCCGCGGCCAGCAGCAACCAGGCCTTGCGTGCGGTGAGCTTCATCGCGTCCAGCGGATGCTCCCGCCAGAACGCAAACCCCTTGCCCCAGAAGTACCGGTCGGCGGCCAGGGCGCTCATGGGCCGGCCGGTCTCACGAGCCGCCAGGTCCCGCACCTCGGACATCTCGCCCTGCCAATCCATGGGAGCCCCGGGCAAAAAGGCCACCCGGCCGTCGGTGTGGGGATTGTTGCCGATGTAGAAGTTGACGCCTCCAGAGGCCGCCACCAGCACCGGTTCGCCGCCCCGGACCACGTTGCGGACGGTGACCGGCAGGACCGCCAGCGCCAGGCCCGCGGCCAGGGCGATCCACCGGCGCGGATCGCGGACCGGCCCGTCCGCGCGCCGCGCCAGGTAAAGAACGACGGCCGGGGCGATGGCCAGGATCAGCGGGCGGCAGATGATGGCCAATCCCCACACCAAGCCGGCGGCCAGGAGGTTCCGCCACGTTGATTCCCGCAGCAGGAGCCACCACAGCAGCAGGTTCAGGGTCACGGCCAGGGTGACGTCCAGCAGCTCGGCGGAAAAGAAGATGCTCGGCCACAGCACCGCCATCCCCATGCCCGCGAACCATCCCGAACGGTTGCCCCACACCCTGCGGGCGATCAGCCCGGCCAAACCGGCGCCCAGGGCCGAGACCAGCCCGTGCACGAGCTGCACCGCCACGGCGTTGTCCGGTCCGAATACGCGGTACAACCCCGCCAGGAAGTACGGATAGAGCGGAGCGCGGAAGAAGGGCTCGGACGGGGGCCAGGTTCCGTCCAGGATGCCCAGGGCCCAGCGTCGGTGCACCGCGGCGTCGAGGATCGGATGGGCGAAGAACGGATTGAGGGCCGGGTCGGCCATCTGGAGGATGTACACGGTGCGCACGGCGAACGCGGCCAGGGCCGTGCAGACGAACAGCACCCAGGGGCGAGGGTTGGGGGGTCCGGCTGGGTGGACCATCCTGGCGGCCTCCGGTCGGGGACGATGCGGCGGCGTCCCCGCAAGGAGGACGCCGGTGATCCGATATTATCCCACAGAATCGCGAGGCCCGTCAAATTGCCTCCGGCGTCAGACCCGCCACTGTCGCCTGCGGTCGGCAACCCCCGAGACCGCGATCAGCAGCAGGATCACCGCCGCGAAGATGTACACCCAGCCCGGCACCCGGGCGGCGTCGCCCTGGGCATAGCTGTGCAGGCCGGTCAGAAAGTAGTTCACGCCGAAGTAGGTCATGACCACCGACCCGACGGCCGCCAGGCTGGCCGCGCTGTAGAGCCAGATGGAGCGCAGGGACGGGATCCACCGGAAATGCAGCACCACCGCGTAGACCAGGATGGTGATCAGGGACCAGGTCTCCTTGGCGTCCCAGCCCCAGTAGCGCCCCCAGGACTCGTTGGCCCACACGCCGCCCAGCAGGGTGCCGATGGACAGCAGGCTCAGCCCGGTGATCAGCACGAAGCGGTTGACCTTGTCCAGGGTCTTGACCGCGTGGTGGATGTTGGGGTTGGACGAACCCTTGGCCAGGTGCAGCACCAGGATCAACGCCCCGAGCAGGGCCGACAGTCCCAGGAAGCCGTAGCTGGCGGTGATGATGGTCACGTGGATGTTCAGCCAGTAGCTGACCAGCACCGGCACCAACGGGCCGATGGCCGGGTCGAAGGTGGAGAGCATGGAGACCCCGAGGATCACCACCGTCAGCAGCGAACCCAGGCTGCCGGGGGCGGCCATGCGGAACGCGAACTCGCAGATCAGGCCGGCCAGGGCGATGGCCAGGCTGATGAACAGCAGGGATTCGTGACCGTTGCTCAGGGGCGCGCGGCCCGAGGCGATCCAGCGCAGGACATACGCGTAGACCATCCCCGCGAAGGCCAGGAGGTAGAAGGTCATTCCCAGGCTGTAGAACGGATTGCGCCAGCTCGAACGGAGGTGGTTGCCACGGAACAGGTTCCAGAAGAACACCACCATGAGCACCAAGGAGGCCAACAGCAGCGGGATCATCATCCAGGAGAAAAGGTGCGCCCGGTTGTAGATCAGCTCGGCGTTGATGCGGGCCTGCGAGGGAATGACCTCGTGGCCGTACTGCTCCTGGAGGGCGGCGATCTGCCGGATGCCGTCGGCGATCATGGTCTGGTTGCCGCTCTGCAGCCCGCCCACGAAGGCGTCGTAGGCGGCGCGATAGGTCATCCGCTGCCCGGAGTCCAGGCTGCTCTCGACCTTCTGGAATGACTGCCAGGTGTGATTGGGATCGCCGGGAATGGGGAACAGGCGCAGCTCGGTGCCCTGGAAGGTCATGTACAGGATCTGGAAGCGCTCGTCGAAGCTGATGAGCTTGCGCTGGACCTTGGTCCGGTCGCGGTCAGGGGTGCGGTGGGCCTCGGCGGCCAGCTCGGCCAGGCGGTAGTTGCCCTGGGCGTCGAAGAGGCTGGCGGGCGAGACGTGCGTCACCGAGTGATCGACTCCCAGCAGGTCCTTCAGGCCAACGAAGCGCACGGCGATGATGTCCTTGTCCCACCAGTAGTCCGGGCTGACGGTCCAGCTCAGGTACTGGTCCACCGGCTGCCTGCCTTCGAACTTGGAGCGCTTGGCGACCTTCATCACCGTCTCGCGGGCCAGGGTGTCCAGGGGCTTCATGCGTCCCCGGTAGTCCTGGATGATCAGGCGCGAGGCCGCTTCCCGCACGGGATCGGACAGGGCCACGAATCCCGTCTGCACCGGGTGGTTGTGCCCGGCGTGGTCATCGTCCTGGGCGCGCGCAGGCTGCCCGGGAGACATGGCCCACAGGGCCAGCAACGTCACCAACGAAACCTTGACCGCGGTCTTCTTCACGTCCTGCATGGCGTCCATCTCCTTGTCGGCCTTCACAAGCTCCCGGATCAGCCGGGAAATCTCCTTGACGATGATCAGGATGAACCCGAAGGAGATCAGGATGTAGCCGATGTATGTGGGCAGCTTGCCCGGATCGTGGTTCACCGAGAGGATGGTGCCGCGCCTGTCCTGGTCGTAGGAGGACTGGAAGTGCTTGGAACCACGGTGGACCATGGGGTGGTTCATGTAGATGTGGACCTTCTGGCCCTGGATGCCCTGCCCCGGATCGTCCAGGGTCACGTAGCTCTCGTAGGTGGCCGGATTGTTGCTGCCCGGGTACGTCTGCAGGACGAAGTCGTCCAGGTGGACGCTGTAGGGCACCTTCCGCATCACGGGGCCGAAGGCAAGCTTCACCGGGGTGCCCCCGAGGTTCACCGTCCGGCCGGGATTACCCTTGATGCAGATGGCCTCGGCCTCGTTCCCCTGGTCGTCGGTGATGACCAGGCGGGCGGCCGCCCGGGCATTCTGGTCGTCCACGAAGGCCGGTTTGAGGGCGGCGGAGGCCATGATGTCCACCACCACGAAGGAGAAGTCCGTGTCCTCGCTACCGTACAGGACCGACTCGCGCAGGGGGAAGACCGTACCCGCGGGAATGTCCTCCTGGTCCTGGGTGGTCATATCCATGGACGTCAGGTCGAAGGAGGCCCGGGCCTGGACGCCCGTCTCGCCGCCGCGGGTCAGTTCGACTCCGCGGGCCACCTGGTAGAGCATGTCCAGGTCGGCGAAGGCGTCCTCGCCGCCGCTGTGGCCCATGGAGAAGTCGGGATGGTAGGCGAAGAGAATGCGCTCGCCGGTGCGGCCGTCCGGGGCGGTGATCGCCACCCGGATCATGGGATTGCGGAGCGGCCCGTCGTCCGAGGACTCGGCGCCCACCTTGAAGTCGGTCTGGAATTCGGTGATCTCGAAGGTGTAGCTCCCGCACTGGTGCCGGGTTCCGTCGGGCAATCCTACCGGGACGGTGCAGGTCTCGCCGTCGATGTGCAGGCGCAGGTCCCCGTAGAGTGAATTGCTCATCTCGCCCCGGAAGGGACCGTCCAGGAAGCGCATCTGCACGCCGTTGATGGAGGTGTCGTCGCCCTGGGCCAGGGTATGGGAATGGATCTCCCCGTTCTCGCTCACCCCGAACTGAATGACCGGCACCCCGTCGTCGGCTTCCTGCCAGGTCTGGCCGAAGTGAGGCCAATACTCGACGGCCATCAGGTGGTAGGTCTTGCCGCCGATGGTGACCTTTCCGCCGACGTTGTTCTCCCCCGGCTTCCACAGCCGCACCGGGAACGATCCGGTCTGATCGCCGATGGTCGCCTGCAGGTGCGGCTTGTCGGAGAAGATGTAGTCGACGGTCTCTCCCTCGCGGATGTGCATGGTGCCCTCGTAGCCGAAGTAGCGCGTGATGCCCGCGCCCACCAGGATGACCACGATGGCGATGTGCATGATGGCGAAGCCCCACTGCCGCGGCTTGTACGGCCAGCGCTTGAAGAACAGCAACACCAGGCTGATCGTCAGCAGCACGAGCAGAAACTCGAACCAGCGGGCCGCATAGACCAGGTCGTAGGCGGCGTCCCGGCCGTAGTCCGACTCGATGAAGGTGGCTTTGGCCGCAGCGATCGCCACCAGCCCCATGCACACGGCGCTGAGCTTGAGGGAGGACAGGAAGGCGATGACGGGATTCTTCCAGAAGGATTTCACGGTGACCACCCGGGGTTCAGTGTGGCGATTGAACCAGTCCGTCGCTTACGGCGAGGGAAATGGTGGGACAAATATAACGCCGGTTCGCCGGATCGACCAACCCTTGTTAGAGAATTCACGAACCTGATCGGCCACGGTCATCTACGGGTGGCGTAGCGATTCGACCATCCGGGAAAGGCTCGAACCCTGCGGGAAGTTCCCGGAAATCCCGCGCGCGTCCGAATCGGTTCAGCCGGCGGGGATGCGCGGCCGCTCACCGCCCAGTTGCTCTTTGATAAGACACCCTGGTGCACAACCCGGTCAGCAGGAGGATTTTTCCGGTTATCGCACCGATTCAAGGTTCGGTCCCCGAGGAAATTGGTGGGGGACCGGAAAAGATTTCCTACCTGTCCCACTGTGCCAAAGCAACACCTGTCGTGTTACACATTTCTTATAATTCATCAACTTTACACCTCACGGATTTGGTTGAAATCTGCATGAATATTCAGCATTAATAGTTAAAAGAAAAAATTCTTGACGGATTTGACAGGATGTTGTTAGGATGCATTCCTCTAAAGATTTCATCACTGCTTCTTCCTCCCAGGAGCGGAAATGACAGCCCAAGCCATCCCTTCTCGCCGGGGCCTGGCCCTGACCCTGATGTTCTCCCTGATCCTTTCGCTGCTGACGGTCCCGGTGTGGGCCGCCAAGGACATGCAGATCGCCACCAACGGGGATCCCGGTGACGGCAACCTCGGTCCCAGCGCCGTGGAGAGTTCCACCGGATCCGCCGGCGGCCTCGGCGCCGGTAGCCTGGGCGCCGAACCGGAGTTCGCTTCCCCCGCCCCGACCCTGCGCATCATGCCGACCTGTGGCCTGTTCGTCGTGACCTTCGACCAGGCCGTGTGGTTCGTGCGGCACATCGACGGCCTGTCCTTCATCACCCGGGCACAGGAAGGGAGGTCCGGCCATGCGCGCTGACGGATCCCTCTCCCGTTTCCGGGACCAAGACCACACTCCGGCGGCGTGCCCGCGGACGCTGACCGGACCGCTGGCCGCGGCCATGAACGACGCCTCCCGCGGTCGCACCGAGCAGGCCCTGCAACAGGTGGACACCTGGCTGTCCGCGTACGCCGCCGACCGCGACCGGGATCACGTGTCCGCCGCCGTGAGCCTGAAGGTGCGCTGCCTCATCGACCGCAAGCGCCCCGCTGCCTGCCGACCTTTCCTGGACGAGGTCATCGGGCGCGGCTGGCTTGACGCCGACGACCCGGCGGTGCGCATCGCGGAGCTTCACCTGGCCTTGCTGGACGAGGACCACGCCGCGGTCAGGGATGGAGCCGTCGCCCTGCTGACCATCATTTCCAACCAGGCCGACCCCCGGCACGCCGAACTGCGCCTGCTGCACGGGGCGGCCCTGCGCTGGCTGGGCGACACCCCCACCGCGCTCAGGGAGGTGGAGTTCGCCCACGCCGCCTTCACGGTGCTGGACGATCCCGCCCGCGCCGCCGTGGCCGCCAACTTCATGGGTTGGACCCATCTGGCCGCCGGCCGCCTGGAGGACGCGCGGCGCTGGTTCGAGAAGAGTCTGGCGGTGCACGAGGAGCTGGGCCATTCCCTGCGCATGGCCCAGACCTACCAGAACCTGGCCATCGTCTGCTACAAGCAGGGCGATTACGATGTGGCCCTGGAACTGCTGGACCGGGAGCAGGAGCTTGTCGCCGATCATCCGGACATGATCTGCCGGGCCCTGGTGGCCCGGGGGAACATCCGGCGCCTGCAGGGAGAGTTCGCCACCGCCAGGCGCCACCTGCTGGAGGCCTACTCCCTGGCCACCGAGAAGAGCCTGGCCCGCGAGCAGGCCCTGTGCCTGGAGTTCCTCGGCGACGTGCTGCGGGATGAGGGCAACCCGGCCGAGGCCCGCCTCTACTACCGGCGCGGCCTGGGCGTGGCCCGCGCCCTCGCCCCCCGCGGGGACCTGGTCATGGAACTGCTGCGGCGACGGGGCGAATGCCTGGACCTCGAAGGCGATCACATCGAGGCCAACGCCGTCCTGACCGAGGCGGCCGCCATCGGCAAGGCCGTGGATGACCGCTTCGAGATCGCCGCCATCCGTCGCTGCCTCGGCCTGAACGCCGCCAACCTCGGCCGCTGGCAGTTGGCCACCGATCACCTGGAGGCCTCGCTGCGCGAGCTGCGGGACATGCGCGCCCGCCACGAGGCCATGCTCAGCGCCTACCACCTGGCGCGGACCCTGCTGCGCCGCATCGACGCCGGGCAGGCCGGCGCCGCCGCCGACCGCCTGCTGGAAACGGCCTGGCAGGCCGCCCTGCAGGCCCGGCAGTGGGAGCAGGAACTGGGCGTCGGCCCCGCCCCGGCACAGGTGGGAACGCTGGTCCGCGACATCTCGCGCAGGCGCCACCTTGCCGAGGACGGTATGGACGCAGCCCCGGCGGTCCGGCCCGGTTTCGCGCGCTCGACCCGCGTGATCGCCGTCTCCGAGACCCTGCGGCAGGTCCTGCAGCGGTGCGACGGATTCTCCCGCTACAAGAACCCCGTCCTGCTCGAGGGTGAAAGCGGAACCGGCAAGGAACTGCTGGCCCGGCGCATCCATGAGACCAGCCCGCGGGGGTCCGTTCCCCTGGTCGTGATCAACTGCGCCTCCGCCTCCCCCGAGGCCCTGGCCCGGGAGATCTTCGGCACCGCGCCCGGCGGGGCGCCCCACGTGCGCCGCCGCATGCCAGGCCTGGTGAACCAGGCCGAGGGCGGAGCCCTGCTGCTGAAGAATATCGAGGACCTGCCGCGGGACCTGCAGGGCCGCATCCTGCGCTTCATCCAGGAGGGCGTGTACCGGCCCGTGGGCGACGGCCGCGAGCGGCTGGCCAACGTCCGTGTGCTGGCCACCTGCGAGGCGGACCTGGCCAAGCGCACCGAGCAGGGATTCTTCCGCCAGGACTTGTATTTCCGGCTGAAGCAGATGCACGTGGCCGTGCCGCCCCTGCGCGAGCGCAGCGAGGACATCGTGCCCCTGCTGGATCACTTCCTGTCCCGCCTGGACGCCGCCCACGACTTCACCGCGCGCCAGGTGCTGGATCTGCCCGGCCTGGAAGCCCTGGTCGGCCACGCCTGGCCCGGCAACGCCGTGGAGCTGGAAGCCCTGGCCCAGCAGATCTGGGTGAACCGGCAACAGGGGCGTCCCTGCCGCCTGCGGCTGCGGGACACCGCCCACGGACGGCTGCTCGAACTGGTCGAGGGCCCGCGCCGCGCCGGCTCCGGCCGCGGCGATCACCCATCGGGAATGACCTGGAACTCCCTGGTCGCGCTCATCGAGCGGGCCGGCGGCAACAAGGCCCGGGTTGCCCGCAACCTTGGCATCTCGCGTGTGACGCTGTACCGTTGGCTGGACCAGTTGAACCCCGAGTAGGGAGCCGGGCATATTGGACCGTTTCTTCGCCATCTCCGCCCGTGGCAGCACCCCCGGCCGCGAGGCGGCCGCCGGCGTGGTCACTTTCCTGACCATGGGCTACATCATCTTCGTCAACCCCTCGGTGCTGGCCGCCGCGGGCATGGACCACGGTGCTGTGATCACGGCCACGATCCTGGCCGCGGCCTGCGGCACCCTGCTGGCCGGCCTGTGGGCACGGGTGCCCTTCGCCATGGCTCCGGGCATGGGGCTGAACGCGTTCTTCGCCTACAGCCTGGTGCTGGGCCGGGGGGTGACCTGGCAGACCGCCCTGGGCGTGGTGTTCGTCTCGGGCGCCGTCTTCTTGGTGCTGACCATCGTCGGCGCCCGGCGCCACGTCGTACGGGCCATCCCCGGGGATCTGCGCCTGGCCATCGCCGCGGGCATCGGCCTGTTCATCGCCTTCATCGGCCTGCAGAACCTGGGCCTGGTGACTGCGTCCGACGCCACCCTGGTGACCCTGGGCCGCCTGGACGGGACGGTGCTGCTGGGTCTGGCCGGCCTGGCGGTGATCGTGGTGATGGCCGCCCGGGGCCTTCCCGGCGGCATCCTGGCGGGGATCCTCACGGCCACGGTGCTGGCCGTGGCCACCGGCCGGGTGGAGGTTCCGGCGACCCTGGCGTCGGCTCCCCCGGGTCTGGGCCCGGTGCTGCTGAAGATGGATATCCCCGGCGCCCTGGCGTCGGGACTGTGGGGCGCGGTGTTCTCGTTCATGTTCGTGGACCTGTTCGACTCGGTGGGCACCATCATGGCCTGCAGCTACCAGGCGGGTTTCGTAGAGAACGACGGGGAGATCACCGGGCTGGACCGGGTGCTGGAGGCCGACGCGGTGGCCACCGTCATCGGCGCGGTCCTGGGCACCAGCACCACCACGACCTACATCGAATCGGGCGCCGGCATCGCCCAGGGCGGACGCACCGGCCTGACCGCGGTGGTCACCGCCGCGCTGTTCCTGCTGGCGTTGCCGCTGACCCCACTCATCGCCATGGTGCCTTCCTACGCCACCGCCCCGGCCCTGATCATGGTGGGCGTGCTGATGTTCTCGGGCGCCGGGCGCATCCGGTGGACCGAACCCGTGGCGGCCATCCCCGCCTTTTTGACCATGGTGCTGATGCCGCTGACCTACAGCATCAGCATGGGGCTGGCTTTCGGCTTCATCACCCACGCGGTGGTGATGGCGGTCACCGGACGCGCCCGGCAGGTGCACCCGGTGCTGTGGGGAATCGCGGCGTTCTCGGTGCTGGAGATCGCGCTGACGGCGGGGTGGTATAGGTAAAGGGTGGCATAGGTAAAATTTTGAGATAGTTGCCTGGGCAATAATTTCAAATGCAATTATTGCCCAGGCAAGTATCGCCAATATTTCACCGCATGATTCATGAAAGAGGTTAACCATGGCCTGGATCAGCACCGTGAGCATCGAGGACGCCACCGGCCGGCTGGCCGGGATCTACAGGGCCGCCATCAAGCGGGCCGGGCACATCGCCGGCATCGTGCGCCTGATGTCCATCGAACCGGAGACCCTGCAGGCGTCCATGGTCGTTTACCAGGCCACCGTGCTGCGGGAGAATTCACCCCTGCCGCGGTGGTTCCGGGAGCTGATCGCGGTGACGGTCTCGCGCCTGAACCACTGCCACTACTGAATCGAGTCGCACACCGCGGACCTCCGTGCCGAGGCTCCTTCAGACAAGGTCGACATCCTGGTTTCCGACGATCCCTCCGCCGCGCTGGACCCGGCCCAACGGGCCCTGCTGGATCATGTGAACAAGGTGACGGTGGCGCCCTGGGAATGCCGTGAGGAAGATGTGGAAGCCTGCCGCCGCGCCGGCGCCACCGATGCGATGATCCACGCTGCCGTGCAGACAGCAGCCTACTTCTGCTACATCAACCGGGTGGCCGACGGGTTGGGCGTGGACCTCGATCCGGGGATGGCGCCCTACCCTTCCGCCGGGCCCCACGTGAAATGAAAGGTGGTAGGGTCCGTCACCTCGGCGTTGCAGCCCTCGTCGCCGTGGCCGCGATCCTGGCCCACCTGCCGGCCCTGCGGACCTGGTGGTGCCTCGACGACTGGGGCCAGCTCGCACGGGCCGCGGGCTACCTCACGGCTCCCGACGGCATCCCCGCCCGCTTTCTCAGCCAGCACCTCTGGTGGCGGTTGACCTGGCCCGTGCTGGGGTTGAATGCCCTCGGCCACTCCGTCCTGAGGCTGGTTCTGCACGCGGCCGCCGCCCTGGCCGTCGTCCGCATCGGACGGCGGACGGGCCTGGAACCCGCGCAACAACTGGTAAGCGGGCTGCTGTTCGCCGCCGCTCCGGTGTCCTTCACCATCCTCTACTGGGCCTCGGGCATCCAGGAACTGCTGGCCGGGGTCTGCGCGCTGTGGGCCGTCGAACGCTGGCTGGCCCGGGGGCGGTGGAACATCTTCCTGGCCGGTTTCCTGGCCCTGTGTTCCATCGCCGCCAAGGAGTCGGGGCTCGGCCTGCCGGTCATGTTCACCATCCTGTTGCTCGTCTGCCGCGAACATTCCCCGCGGGCGCGCATCATGCGCTGGGGCGTCATCGTGGTCCTGGCCGGGGCGGTCCTCTTCGAGATCGCGCTGGTCCGGCGACATTTCGCGTCCGGACCCTCGGATCCCTACGCCACCGGCGGGCTCATGGTCATGCTGGGGAACCTGGGCAAATTCGGCTGGTGGACCGCCATACCCGGGGTGGTGTTCACCGGCCAGATGACCTGGCCCCGGGCCTGGTGCGGCATCGGCGTCCTTGTGGTCTGGGCCGTGGCTGGCGGGATCTTCTGGCGGAAGGAGCGGCGCCTGCCCGCGCTGGCCCTGGTCATGGCGCTTCTGTCCATCGCCCCAACGCTGCCGCTGCTCCATCAGGTGCGGCCCTACATGGGGTACATCCTCGCCGCCTGCGCGGCCCTCACCGTCGGGTCGCTGCTGCCGGGCATCCGCAGCGTCTCCCTGACCGTCGCGATCCTAGGTCTGCTGGCCGCGGTGGTCTGGGGAAACCTCACCATGACCCGGCGCATGGCCCGCGCCGATGACGCCGGGGTTCCCGCCGATCCCATCGTGCGCGCGGTGGCGGCCTCGCGCCGGACCGCCACGGATCTGCGGGCGGCCCTCGACCGGCTGCACCCGAACCTGGGTCCTGACCAGGGCCAGGGCCCGGAGCAGCGCCTGGCCATCTATCAGCCCCGGCTCAGACCATCGCGCGGGCCGGCCGACCCCGGGGACCCGACGCAGCCGGTCCATTCGGAAAAGTACCAGGTGCTCGAGGGCCCCCTGGGGGCCAGCCTGATCGCTGGCGTCCGGGACAAGACCGTGTGGACCGCCACCCTGCTGGAACTCGACCCCGGTTACCAGGTCGTCTGCGAAAAGGCCCACACCTTCGAGGCCTGGGGCGGTATGGACACGGCGGTGCTCTACGCCGCCGAACTCCAGATCGTCATGGGGAATTTCCCCGAGGCGGTCGCTTTCCTCGCTTACGCGTACGAGCACTTCGGTCCGCAGGCGGTGCGCCTGCCGCCGGAAGGAGCCGGAGTACCGGCGCGCGCCTTGGCGGCCAAGGGAGCCGACTTCGCACGGTTCCTCGACCGGGCCGTGGCCAAGGGGAAGATCGCCGCAGAGCGGGTTGGGGTTTATGGGAGGTTTTGTCCGGGAGGCTAGCCCGGATTATTCATGAAGGAGCGTAGCGAGGATGAGGAAACAGCGCGACAGGAAAGGGGCTCGCAAGGATTTGCGAGGGAGGCGTACCCGGTGCGGTACGTTGACCGAGCAAATCCGAGAATGCCTTTCCTGTCGCGCTGTTAACCATCCGCAGTAGCTCCTTCATGATTAATCCGGGCTAGAAGCCGAGCGCGGCCAGCCTGGCTGTGGCCCGGATCCAGGGTCACGGTTTCTGGTTATGGCGCATGATCCCACACGAAATGCAGGTTGGTGGAACCGGTGACATCGCCATCGAAACGAAGCGTGCGGCCGGAATCCGGGTCGGTGAAGTAGAACCGCATGGTCGGGGTCAGGGTAATGGAACCGATGACCTCCCCATCTTCATTGACGGCCGGGAAGGGCTCCACATCAAACAGATATGGAAAAAGGCGCCGATCGGACAGGACGATGCGGCCTGCGGCATCGGTCGTTCCCATCACCCTTTGGCTGGGGTAGAGAATTGCCAGCAAAACCGGCCTGCGGACATCAAGCATCATGGTAGCCGTCTCAGTGTCTACCTGTGTCAGATGAACATAGTAGACCCCTGACGGCGCAAAGATCCCATCATCTTCCATACCGTTCCACATCCAGGCATGACTCCCGGCAGGAACGGCCTCCCTGCCCAGCAACCGTACGGTTTCCTTGGCGACATCTTCGATGGCGATGCTCACAGTTCCCGGCTGGGTGACTTCGAACGGAATTGTCAGCACGGGATTGAAGGGGCTCGGCCGGGGTTGGCCCAGCCCATTTTCCCGGAGCGAAGCCCGCAGCACCGGAGATTTTCCATCCTGGTAGAAAGGGGTATCCGGAGCCAGTCCCAGCTCAAGACCCGATACGGGGGATCCGGAGGGTGTAACCACCTCCAGGACCACATGGAAGGGCTCAGGGTCAACGATGGTTCCTCCATCGTTGCAGGCGCCGAGAAATACGAGGGCAGAGGTCACGATCAGCCAGGCGACGAGCATCCTTTTATTGTTCATGATCCATCCTTTCTGAAAGGGTTCTGTTATGAATTGATTCTATCACACTAGGCCGCTCAGACCCCCGACCATCCGGCCGGGGGTCCGTGTTCTCCGTCGCCCGCGGTCCCCCGCGGCGCCCGGGAGGGCTACTTCTTCTTCCCCGCGCTCATCCGCGGCCGGGCCTTGACCGGGTACGCGGGCGGACCGGGGATGTCCCACTTGCCGGGGTTCTCCTCGAGTTGCTGCAGCAGGTACTGCACGGCGAAGTCGAGCTGGTCGTCCTTGCCGGCCACCGCGTCATCCGGGGTGTTGACCACCACGATGTCGGGCACCACGCCCCAGCCCTCGATGGGCCAGGTGCCGTCCAGGCCGTAGAGGCCGAACTGGGGCGGGGTCACCGCGCCGCCGTCGACCAGGTCCTCGTGCGGTTCCATGCCCGTGGAACCGCCCCAGGTGCGCTCGCCGATGAGGGTGGCCAGACCCTTGCGCTTGATGGCCTCGGCGAAGAACTCGCCGTTGCTGTAGGTGTCGCCGTTGATCAGCACCACCAGCGGGCCGTGGAAGACCCGCTCGGGGTTGCGACCCGGCTTGCCTTCGCGGGGCTGGGTCATGGCCCACAGCTGCCGCTCGAGGCGGTCGATGATCATGTCGCCCACGAAGCCGCCGCCGTTGTAGCGGTCGTCGATGATCATGGCCTGCTTGCCGGTCTGCGGATAGTACGAGCGCCCGAACTCCACCAGGCCGGACTCGCCCATGTTGGGCAGGTGCACGTAGGCCACCTTGCCGTCGCTCAGGTCGGTGACGTGTTCCAGGTTGCCGTCCACCCAGGCCCGGTAGCGCAGGGCGCGCTCGCTGCCGAGGGTCTTCAGCCGCACCTCGCGGGCGTTCCTGCCGTCGTCGCGGTCGGCTACCGTCAAGGTCACCATCCGCTCGGCCTTGTCCTGCAGGAAGGCGAAAACATTGTCGGCGGTGGTGACGTCGTCGCCGTCGATGGCCAGCAGATAGTCCCCCTCGTGTACATCCACGCCCGGCTCCTGCAGCGGCGAGCGGTAGCGGGGATCCCAGGGCACCCCATCGACGATGCCGGTGATCCGGTAGTGGGCCGCGCCCTCCTCGGCGGTGAATCCGCAACCCAGCATCCCCACCGACACGCGCGGGCCGGTGTCCTCGAAATCGCCCCCGTACACGTAGGTGTGGCCGATGTTCAGCTCGGCGATCATCTCCCCGATCAGGTAGTTCAGGTCGCCGCGCGTGCCGCAGCCGGCCACGAAGGGCGCGTACTTCTCGTACATCGCCTCCCAGTCGGTTCCCTGCATGTTCGCGTCGTAGAACCAGTTGCGCTCGATGCGCCAGGCCTCGCGGAAGATCTGCGGGAACTCCTGCATGCGGTCCACCGTCAGCTTGACGGCGCCCGGATCGATGGCCCCGTCGCCCACCTTGGCCTCCTTGCCCGCGTCCACCATGCCGTACCGCGTTCCGGCGCGGTAGATCAGGTGCTTGCCGTCGGCGCTCAGGTGGTAGTTGGCGATGCCGGTCATAAGGTCGGACAGCGCCGCGTCCTCCAGCTTGTAACCCACCAGGTCCAGCTTGCCGCCGGTGTGGTCGTCCACGTTCTGGTACTTGGAGAACTCCGGCTCGTTCTTGCGCAGCATCACGAAGCCGCCGTCGACGGCCTCCAGGCGGAAGTAGTTGCCGGCGGTCACCCCGTCGCAGGCCAGCACGCGGCCTGCGATCCCGTCCAGGTCGATACGGACGGCCGGCGCGGACCCGTCCTGGTCGCCCTTCTTCCTGTCCTTCTTGTCCTTGCTGTCCTTGCCATCCTTATCGTCAGCCTTGACCGCCGCGGAGGTATCCTCGGTGTAGAAGGGCGGCCGCGCGCCGTCCCGCAGCAGGATCATGTATGGCCGGCACAGTTTCAGGAAGATGTGGTTCTGGTCCTGGCGGCCCATGATGGGGTTGAAGGTCCGGTTGGACAGGAAGTACAGGTACTGCCCGTCGCGGGAGAACGACGGGGACCAGTCCTCGGTCATGTCGTCGGTCAGTTCGGTGATCCTGCCCGTTTTGGTGTCGTACAGACGGATGTTCTCGTTCATGTTGCCGGTCTGCACGGTGTAGGCCACCCAGCGGCTGTCCGGAGACCACACGTAGTCCATGATGCCCCAGCGCTCCCAGGCGTCGTCGTAATCGCTGTGGTCGATCTCGGTGACCTTGCCCGAGGCGGTATCCACCAGGTGCAGCCGCATGAACTTGTCCGCGAACAGCAGCGATTTGCCGTCCGGCGACCACGCCAGCTCCTTGATGAAACCGTAGTCGCCGCGGGTCAGCTGCTTCCATTCGCGGCGTCCGTGCTGGTCGACCAGGTAGACCTGCTCCTCGCCCGTGCGGTCCGAGACCAGGGCCAGCTCGTCGCCCCGCGGACTCCAGGCGGCGTTCTTCTCGCGACTGCCGGGAGTGCGGGTCAGGTTCACGGGATCGCCCTCGTCGGTGGGCAGGTTGAGGATCTCGCCGCGAGCCTCGACGAAGGCCCGCTTGCCCTGCGGCGACAGCCCGAACGACCCGGTGCGGGGCGCGGGCTTGACCAGTTCGGGGCGCACCAGCCGGCGGTCAGACCCGATGGTGATGGGCACGGCCGCGACCTCGCCCGAGGCCAGATCCAGCACGCTCAGGCCCGCGCCGTACTGGAAGACGATCTTCCCCCCGCCGATGCTCGGGTACTTCACGTCGTAGTCGGTGAAGAAGGTCAGGCGCCGGGCCGGACCGCCGTCCGGATCCTGGGCGTAGATGTTCAGGGTGCCGTCCTCGCGGTCGCTGCCGAAGTACACGGTCCCGTCGGCGCCCCACATGGGAAACTGGTCGCTGCCGGACCAGTCGGTCAGCCGCGTGGTCCTGCCGGCGGTGAAGTCCTTGATCCAGATGTCCTGGGCGTTGCCGCCCTGGTAGCGCTTCCAGGTGCGCACGTGCCGGCCGTAGCGGTTGTAGGCCAGCTTCGTCCCGTCCGGGGACATGGCCGCCAGCGAACCGCGGTCCACCGCCAGCTTCACCGGCATGCCGCCGTCCAGGGACACCTCGTACAGCTCGCTGAAGTAGGACGAGGCCTCGCGGTTGGACGAAAAGATCACGCCCTTGCCGTCGGGGGTCCAGTCGCACACGATGTCAACCGCGGGATGCCAGGTCAGCCGCCGCGGCTCGCCGCCGGTGATGGGCATGACGTACACGTCCATGCCGCCGTCGTAATTGCCGGTAAAGGCCAGCATGGAGCCGTCCGGGGAGATCTTGGCCCCCAGTTCCGTGCCCGGGTTGGTGGTCAGGCGGCGGGCGGCGCCGCCCTGGTCGGAGACGAGCCACAGGTCGTCCTCGTAGGTGAAGACGATCCGGCCATGGCCGATGTCGGCATAACGCATCACGTAGCCGGGTTGATCGATATCGGTCGGGGCGGCCGGGGCGGCCAGGGCTCCGACGGCAAGCATGAGAATCATCAGGACGAGGAAGACGCGCAGGCGGTTCACGACGGACCTCCGGAAAGGGGTGTGGGGTAGCGGAATGATGACGATTGTTCCAGGCGAATGTTGCACGAACGGCCCCGCGCGGGCAAGGTGAACCCAACCGGGAGGAACCATGAACGCCGCGTATCCACCGCCTGCGATCTACGACATCCTCAACAGCCCCGGCACCGCAGCGGAAATCGCAACCTTCCTGCGCGTGGTCCGGCGCCACGCGCCGGGCGCCCTGGAGCCGGGAGCCCTGTGGCTGGAGCCCGCCTGCGGCACCGGGCGCTACCTGCGCGCACTGGCGCGGCGCGGGTTCCGGACCGCGGGATTCGACACCGATCCCTGCATGCTCGCCTACGCCGCCGGACGCCGGGAGCTGCGGGAGGCCGTCCTGTTCCGGGCGGACATGGGGGACTTCGCCGGGCCGGCCGCCGCCGCCGGCCTGCTCGATGGTTCGGCGGCCGCGGCCCTCAACCCGGTGAACTCCCTGCGGCACCTGGACAGCGACCGGGCGGTCCTGGACCACTTGGAACACATGGCGGGATTGCTCGAACCCGGAGGCGCGTACCTGGTGGGAATCAGCCTGACGGACTACCGCCGACTGGAGCCGGAAGAGGACCTGTGGGAGGGCGCGCGCAGTCGTTGCCGCGTCAGCCAGCTCGTCAACTACCTGCCGCCGGAACCGGGCACGTCCCGCGCCCGCACCGAAACGGTGATCAGCCATCTGACGGTCACCCGCCCCCGCGGCGCCGAGCACTTCGACCACACCTACGGCCTGCGGACCTACGACGAAGACCAGTGGAACGACCTGGTCTCCAGGTCCCCCCTGCGCCGCGCCGGATCGTCCGACGCTTTCGGCCGTCCCCTCGGTGGCCGGACACTCCCCTACCAGCTCGAGGTTCTCGCGCGTTGACCCGCCTTGCCGCATCGCTGCGCGGTCCCGCCGGTCGATGACAGTGGGGGAATGACCTGTGCCGTGGCCGCGGAGCGTGATATGGTTCCGGCGCCATGAGATTCGGACCCATCGAAATACCCGAAAGCTTCGCCTTCAGCTACCGCAACGCCCGGGGCCTGGGCGCGGCCGCGGCGTTGCTGCTGGCGATCGTGATGATGTCGGCCCTGCGCTGCAATCCCGTGGTGGATCACGGCAAGGTGTTGGGGCTGGTCCTGGAGATCGAAGCCGAGGGGTTGACGCCGTTCGGCGACGGCCAGGTCATGTCCCGCGTCCTGATGGCGGTGGCCGAACCGGACACGGGAAAGGTGCGGATCCTCCTGCCGCCACCGGTGCCCCACACGGGGGATTTCGTGCCCCTGAAATACGAATTGCACCGCAAGGGCGACATCGAGTACCGGCTGGACCACGAGCGCTGGCTCATTGAAGGCCCACAGCAGGCGAAGCGGCCCTGACCCCGCCGCTTCGCGCGGCCTTCCCTACTCGATGGTGACGGTCCCGGAACCGGCGTCGAGGATCACCTCGGACCGGCCGCCTCCCACCTTGAACTCCAGTTCACCGCGACCCTTGTGCAGAATCTCCGCGCCGTCGAGCCGGTTGCGGATCGAGCCGCTGCCCGTCTCGGCGCTCACCCGGGCCGAGGCCCCGGGGGGCATACGCAGGGTGATGCTGCCGCTGCCGGTGTCCACCTCGAAACGGCCGGCGCCCATGCGGTCCAGGACCAGGTCCACCGAGCCGCTGCCGGTGTCGATGATCAGGCGGTCGGCCCCGATGCCGCGGGCGTCCACGCCGCCGCTGCCGGTGTCGATGTCCAGCTTTTCGCACTCGGCGCCGTCAACTGCCACCCCGCCGCTGCCGGTGTCCACGCGGATCCTGCGCGCGGAGCTGTTCCTCAGTTCCACGCTCCCACTGCCGGTGTCCGCATCCAGCACGGGTCCGGTGACGTCCGTGGCGGTCACCGAACCGCTGCCGGTGTCGATGACCACCTTGCCCCGCACCCGGTCGACTTCCACCGCGCCGCCGCCCGTGTCGGCCGTCAGGTCGCCCTCGATGTCCGCGGCGAAGATGGCGCCCCGACTGGTATCGAGATTCAGGTCGGCCCGCACATCCTTCGCCCGTACCTGGCCCACGCGGTCGACGACCTTCAGGTCGGCGCCGTCGGGTACGGCGATGGTCACATCAGCCCAGACCTCCAAGCCGTCACCGCGGCCGCGAACCGTCACGCGCTTGCAGGTGATGCTGCGGAAGATGCGTTTCAGCCAGGACTCGTTGGTGCATGCGGCGTTATCGTCGCGGTAGGAGATGGTGGTCTTGCCGCGGCTGCCCAGCGGGGGATAGACGTACTCGTCATACCGGTCCACGGGGAAACGGATGGTCAGCGAAGCATCGTCGCCCTCGGTCTGCTGGAAGCGGAGCAGATCCTCGGCGGCGTCGGCCCCCCGGACGGTGACGGTGACGGTGAAATCGGTTCCCGACGCCGGGACGACCTCGACTTCCCCGATCATGTCCGTGACCGTCAGGGTGCGGCCGGTGAAGGTGAAATCCTTCTGGATCTCCGCCAGGGCCGATCCCCCGGCCAGCAGCAGGCCCAGGCAGGCGAATAGAGTCATGGACGGCAGGCGACGCAACATGGGAGTCCTCCCGGTTCGAATTCCAGTCAGGTCGGATCTGTTACGCAGGCCGAACGGCCCGGGTTGCACGCCGCGGCCACTTGCACGCGGCCACTTGCCGGTTGCCGGATTCCTTCCGATGGTGCAGGATGAAACAGGAATCCCATAATTCAGGTCGGGATTTCACAGCCGTGAAGGAGTTGTTCCATGAAGAAAGCGTTGTTGCTGGCCGGGGCCGTGGCCCTGGTGCTGTCCCTCGTCCTGGTCGCCGGTTGCGGCGGCGAAAATGCTGAAGCCCAGACCTGCAC
>JALUJS010000533.1 GCA_027056825.1 Candidatus Krumholzibacteriia bacterium
CTCGAAGGTCTCACCCTCGGCCGGGGCGTCGTAGCGGCTGTAGTAGAAGCCCCGGCTGTCCTGGTCCCAGGCCGCGCCGCTGAACTTGCTCCACTCGATGGTGTCCTTGAGATCCTCACCGGTTTCGATGTCCCGTACGTACCAGGTGCGCCAGTCCGAGCCGCTGACGCTGGTAGACCAGGCCAGGTACTTGCCGTCGCGGCTGATGGACATGCCGCCCAGGGCCACGGTGCCGTCCTCGCTCAGGGTGTTGGGATCCAGCAGGACGCGCGGCTCGGCGTCGGGGCCGTCCTGGACGAAAAGCACGGACTGGTTCTGCAGCCCGTCGTTCCTGAAGAAGAAGATGCGCCCGCCCTCGCGGAACGGAGCGCTGTAGCGTTCGTAGTCCCAGATCTCGGTCAGGCGGTCGATGAAGGACTGCCGCGAGGGGATGGATTCCAGGAAGGCGAAGGTCTCCTTGTTCTGGGCCTCGACCCAGGCGTGGGTCTCGGGCGAGTCGACGTCCTCGAGCCAGCGGTAGGGATCGGGGACCTCGGTGCCGTGGTAGTCGTCCACCTGGTCGACGGTGCGCGTGGGGGGGTAGGTCAGGCGTTCCATCTTGACGGGTTTCCTCGTGTAGCTGACCGGGGATGAAGCCGGGCCGGAGGCCTGGTCGTTGCAGCCGACGGTCAGCAGCAGGCCGCAGACCAGGACCAGGACCCCGGCTGGGATTTTACGCAGGGACATGCCATACTCCTTGGCGAAGAGGGCCGGGGCCGGATCGGGCCGAGGCGGTTCCAACCCGCATTAGCTCCTTCATAAATAATGCGGGATAAGATCGGGGATTCGACCCGGGAATGTACACCATCGGCGGGCCGCTGTCAGCCGCGGTTCCGGAAAGGCGCGGGGCGTGCGGGTGCTCCACGAGGACAACCACCTGTTGGTGGTGGAAAAACCGGCGGGCCTGCTGGTGCAGGGAGACCGCAGCGGGGACCGGACCCTGCTGGACGAGGCCCGAAAGTACCTGAAGGTCAAGTACGCCAAGCCGGGAAATGTCTACATCGGGCTGGTGCACCGCCTGGACCGCAACGTCTCGGGGGTGGTCGTGCTGGCCCGCACCAGCAAGGCCGCCGGGCGCCTGTCGGCGCGGTTCCGCGCGGGCGAAGTGGGCAAGACGTACCTGGCGGTGGTGGAGGGACGCCCGCCGGGCGGGGATCGGGAACTGCGCTCCTGGCTGGCCGCCGCCGGAGACGCCAGGGGAGTGACCCGGGCGGCGGCCGGACCGTTTCCCGGGGCGAAGGAGGCCCTGCTGCGGTACCGGGTGCTGGAATCCGAGGCCGATTCTTCGCTGCTGGAGGTCCGGCCGGTCACCGGCCGCCGCCATCAGATCCGCGCCCAGCTTGCCCTGGCGGGATGGCCCTTGCTGGGGGACGTGAAGTACGGCGCGGGGCGCCGGTTGCCGGGCCGGAGGATCGGCTTGCACGCCTGGAAGATCGTTTTCCCCCACCCGGTGGGCGGCAGGCCGCTGGAAATCGCCTGTGAACCTCCCGTTGACTGGCCCTGGCCTGTCCCCGAAGGTTAACCCGGATCATCCCTGAAGGAGTTTGCGAGGACATTATGTTCAGCATCGATGTGACCATCGTCGGGGGCGGGGTCGTGGGCTGCGCCACGGCCGCGGCCTGCGCCCGCAGGGGCTGGTCCGTGGTCCTGCTGGAGCAGGAGGCGGATGTGGGCCGGGCCACCACCTCGCGCAACAGCCAGGTCTGCCACGGGGGCATGTACTACCCGGCCGGAACCCTGAAGGCCCGCTACTGCGTCACGGGCCGCCGGCTGCTCAAGGAATTCTGCGCCGAGGCCCAGGTGGGGTACGACGAGTGCGGCAAGCTGATCGTGGCTGCCGACGGGACACAGATTGGGGAGCTGGAGCGGCTCCATGCCCTGGGTACGGAGAACGGGGTGGAGGATCTGCGGCTGCTCGACCGCCGCGAGTTGTCCCGGCTGGAGCCGGGCGTCACCGCGGAGGCGGCCCTGTGGTCGCCGCGGACGGGGATCATGGACGCCGAGGGCGTCGCCCGCGCCTACGCCCGGCAGGCCGCCGCATCCGGCGCCCAGGTCATGACCGGGGCGCGCCTGGTCGGCCTCGGGAAGTCCGGCCGGATGTGGGATGTCGTGGTGGAGGCCGGGGATTCCGCGCGCGACGGCTGGCGGCACGGCAGCCGCTGCGTGATCAACGCGGCCGGGCTGTGGGCAGACCGGGTGGCCGCCCTGGCGGGCATCGACACCACCGCAAGGGAATGGAACCTGCATCTTTCGCGCGGCAACTACTTCGCCGTGGATACCCGCCACGCCGGCCGCGTGAAGCACCTGGTCTACCCGGTGCCCCCGGCCGACGGCTCCACCCTGGGGGTGCACGTGTGCCTGGACCTGGGCGGGCGCATGCGCCTGGGGCCGGATTTCGAGGTGCTGGACGCCGACCCGCGGCCGGCCGCGGGCTTCGGCCTGGACACCGACCTGGACTACCGGGTGGATCCGGAGCGCGCGGCGGCCTTCCACGAGGGAGCCCGCGGTTTCCTGCCCTGGCTCGAACCCGGGGATCTGACGCCGGACATGAGCGGCATCCGGCCCAAGCTCTGCGCCCACGGTTTCCGCGACTTCGTGGTCAGGCGGGAGACGGACACCGGCCTGGAAGGGCTGGTCAATCTCGTGGGTATCGACTCGCCCGGCCTGACCAGCGCACCGGCCCTGGCCGCCGCGGCGGCGGACCTGGCGGCGGAGGTGCTCGCGTGAACCGGTCCGGTGGATGGTGCAGGGCGGTGCGGCCATGTGGGTGACCATGGGCCTGGTCCTGGTCTGCGCGGCCCTGGTCAGACCCGGGGTGCGGGTCCGGCGCGGCGCGGCACGGCCGCTGTTCAAGAACACCGGACCGCACTGGCGGCGCATGTACGGGCGCCGGTCCCTGTTGCGCCTGCTGGGGGCGACGGCCGCCGCCGGGGTGTTGGCCTATTCGGGCCTGGACGTCGCCATCGAGGAGCTGGTGGGCCGCCGCTGGCGCACGCGGACCGGTGATCGGGTCTCGTCCGTGGTGAAGTATCCAGGGGAGCGCTTCTGGTTCTTCAGCTGGCTGCTGGCCGGCGCGGTGGACGCCTGGTGGCGCCGCGGCGCGTTCAGCGGCTGGGGGCGCCGAAACTTCGAGGCCATGGTGGTGGGGCTGCCCACCCTGTGGACCGCCCAGCGCCTGTTGGGCGCGGGCCGTCCCGAGGCCGAGGAGGCGGATCCGCGCTGGCATCCCCTGCGCTCGGCCCATGCCGCCTCGGGCCATACCTTCATGGCGGCCATTCCCTGGCTCAACCTGGCCCGGTGCGGCGGGACGCGCGGCCGGCGCGCCGCCGCCGTCTGCGGCTCCTTCGTGACCGGATGGTCGCGCATGAACGACCGCAAGCACTATCTTTCCCAGGTGGTCCTGGGCTGGACCATCGCCTGGAACGCCGTGGAGGCCGTGAACACCAACGACGCCGGTCGGATCCCCGCGGACCGGACCGCAGAAGGAAACCACGATGCTGCATCATGAACCGCACCGCCGCAGGCTCCTGTCCTGTCTCGCCCTCCTCTTGCTGATCCCGCTTTCCGGCCTCGCGGCGCCCTCGCCGCGGCCGGCGGTCCTGGAATACGACCTCGCCCCGCTGTCGGAGATCCCGGTGCTGCGGACCGCGCCCCTGGACCGGGCCGCCCTGCTGGCCGAGGACGCCGCCAAGGCGGACGCGGGCGGACCCGAACGCTTCGCCGTGGCCGCGGAGGTGGAGGTGGATTGCGCCCGGGACGGCCGGTGGGAGCAGCCCACGGCGCTGACCCGGGTGTGGCGGTTGCGCGTCCAGGCCCCGGAAGCCCTCTCGGTGAATCTGGGATTTTCCGTCTACGACCTGCCCGACGGCGGCCTGCTCAGCATCTATCCCGCCGACCTCGACGACCCGGACGACCCGCGGGGCGTCCGCGTCTTCGACGCGGCGGATGCCGACATCCTGGGGCAGCTGTGGACCCCGGTGGTCCTGGCCGACGACCTCGTGATCGAACTGGCGGTGCCCGCCGGTTCCGCGGCGCGGCTCGAACTGGCCGCGGTCAACCGCGGTTACCGGCTGTTCGGGGAGGACCCGGCCGCCAAGGCGGGATCCTGCAACATCGACGTGGCCTGCCCCGAGGGCGATCCCTGGCGCGAGGAGATCCAGGCCGTCGGCATGTACACCATCGACGGCGTCTGGAAATGCAGCGGGTCCCTGGTCAACAACACCCGCCGCGACGGGGCGCCCCTGTTCCTGACCGCCTATCACTGCAACAGCAACATGCAGCAGTTCGCCAATACCGTGGTGGTGTACTGGAACTACCAGAGCCCCGTGTGCGGCCAGCACGGCGGCGGTGTCCTGGACGACTTTACCTCCGGGGCGATTTTCCGGGCCACCTACAGCCTTTCCGATTTCACCCTCATCGAACTGGACGAACCCCTGGACCCGGCCTTCGGTCTGACCCTGGCCGGGTGGGACCGCAGGGACCGGGCCCCCCAGGGGGCGGTGGCCATCCACCACCCCAGCCTCGACGAGAAGAGCATCAGCTTCGAGAACGATCCCCTGACGGTGACGACCTACCTTGAAACCCCGGTCCCGGGGGACGGCACGCACCTGCGGGTGACGGACTGGGACCAGGGCACCACCGAGCCGGGCTCGTCCGGCAGCCCCCTGTTCGATCCGGACCACCACGTGGTGGGGCAGCTGCACGGCGGGTACGCGGCCTGCGGGAACGACCTGTCCGACTGGTACGGCCGCCTGGCGGTCTCCTGGGAAGGCGGGGGCACCCCCGACAGCCGCCTGCGCGACTGGCTGGATCCGGACGGGACGGGGGAGGAATTCGTGGACCTGCTGAATCCGGCCCAGGCCGAGCTGGTGGTCACCCCGGTGACGGACGTGGAGTTCCGGGGGGTTGCCGGAGGGGACCCGGCGGGCTTGACCGCGGGCTACACCCTGCGCAATCCCGGCGGCGCGGACCTGACCTTCAGCGTCACCGCGGACGCGGACTGGGTGCAGGTGAGCCCCACCGGCGGGGTCCTGGCCGCGGAGGACTCGACGGTGGTCACGGTGTCCCTGGCGCCGGGAGTTTTCGCCGAGCCGGTGGGCAGCCATACGGCCGTGGTGTCGTTCGTGAACACGGACAGCGGCCTGGGCAACACGACGCGGCAGGTCACGCTGGTGGTCCTGCCCCTGCAGCCCGGGGTCGCCCCCGCGGCGCCCAACCCCTTCGCCGATTTTACGGTCGTGACCTACACGCTGACCCGGTCCGGTCCGGTGCGCGCGCGGGTGCTGGACCTCAAGGGGCGCTGCGTCCGCGACTTCGGGTTGATCGACGGCGAGGTGGGAAACAACGAGCTGCCCTGGAACGGCACCGACGACAGGGGCCGCAAGGTTGCCGCCGGAACCTACGTGCTGCGCCTGGAGGCGCCGGAGGGCACCTTCAGTACCCGAATGACGCACTGGCGCTGACCGGCCCGCAAGGAAAGGGCCGGCGGGACGGCGGTGCCGTCAGCCTTCCCGGATCAGGGCGTTGAACTCCTCGATGCGGGGGTCCCAGCTTGCGGCCGAGGCGAAGACCTCGGTCCAGAAGTCGGGGTCCCAGAGGCGCCGCAGCTCGTCCACGGTGCGGCCCTGCTGCTCGACCCAGGTGAAGTACTTGAAGTTGTGCAGCTCGCGCCGGTCCTGGAAGCCGAGTTCACGCATGTGGTCGGTGGTGACGCCGGCCAGCCAGCGGGCCTGGTGGCGCAGGGCGTCGTCACGTGTGTAGGGCCCGGACTCCGCGTTCAGTTCCTGGAGCCGCGAACCGTACATCTCCGCCGAGTCGGTCAGGGAGGTGAAGATCACGTCGCGGCCGTCCAGACCGTAGTAGCGCGCGGTCTTGATGGCGGTGACCAGGTTGCAGATGCTGGAGATGCCCAGCAGGGGCAGCTGGTCGACCACCCGCGGGTCCACACCTTCGGCCGCCAGGACCTCGCGGCCGGGTTCTTCGTTGAACAGGCGCAGCAGGTCCATACACTGCTGGTCGTCCACGGCGCACACCATGTCGGTGTTGCGGACGTTGTGGATCCAGGGCACGTGCTTGTCCCCGATTCCCTCGATGCGGTGGCCGCCGAAGCCGAAGGCGTAGAGGGTGGGGCATTGCAGGGCCTCGGCCGCGGTGGTGATCAGGTTGGGATTGACCGTCTTGAGATAGTCGCCGGCGGCGATGGTCCCGCCCGAACCGGTGGCCGAGACGTAGGCGCTCAGGCGCAGGTCCTCACCCTCGAGCTGCTCGAAGATCTCGCGGATCATGCTGCCGGTGACATGGTAGTGCCAGATGGAGTTGCCGAATTCCTCGAACTGGTTGAAGATCACGCACTCGGGCCGGGTGGCCCGCAGCTCCCAGCACTTGTCGTAGATCTCCTTGACGTTGGATTCGCAGCCGGGCGTGGCGATGACCTCGGTGGCCACGCCCGTGAGCCACTCGAAGCGCTCCCGGCTCATCTCCTCGGGCAGGATCGCCACCGAGTGGCAGGCCAGCAGCTTCGAGTCGAAGGCCCCGCCCCGGCAGTAGTTGCCGGTGCTCGGCCAGACGGCCATGTTCACCTCGGGATCGAACTGTCCGGTGACCAGGCGGGGAACCAGGCAGCCGAAGGCTGCGCCCACCTTGTGCGCCCCGGTGGGGAACCACTTGCCCACCAGCCCGATGATGCGCGCCGGCACTCCGGTCAGCTCGGGCGGAAACTCGATCCAGTTGCCCCGGTTGAACAGCCCGGTTGCGGGGTCGTTCTTCCAGGTGATGCGGAACAGGTTCAGCGGGTCGATGTCCCACAGGCCCACATCCTTCAGCCGCGTCTTGATATCGTCCGGGATCAGCTCCGGATTCTTCATCTGGGCCAGCGTGGGGATGATGATGCCGCGCTCGCGGCAGCGGCGCGCCGCCTTGGCGCGCACCTCTTCGTTGATGTCGTTCAGTTTCAGATCCATGGGAACTCCGCCGTTGGTCGCCGTCGCCAATTCTCTTGCCGTTGATATATGGGCCATTTGACCGGCGGGGTCAACCATCGGGGCGGGGGAAAAAAAACGGAAAAGATCTGCGCCATTGCTTATATTGGCAGGCGCAAAAGCAGATTCAGATCCCGGCAGGTCCAAGGAGGTTGCGATCATGGTCATCGAAACGACCCCTGAAATGGTGGAAAAGGTTTACCAGCGGTCTCGTGAGAAACTGGCCGTGGTTCGCGAGCGGCTGGGACGGCCGCTGACCCTGGCCGAAAAGGTGCTGTTCGGGCACCTGGCCGACCCTGCAGGGCAGCCGCTGGCCCGCGGCGCTGTGGAGGTTCTTCTGGGTGGGCTTGTCTAGGGGCATGCGCGTCAGCGTGGGGTCGCGCTTGAGCTTCACCGGATCCCCGAGCTTGCGGTGAAGCCGCGTCACCATGTCCCGAAGCCGCTGTCCATCCCCGCCAGCGCCCGCGAGGGCCCGCAGCCCCCGCGCCAGGTCGTAGTGGAGCACGAGATCCCAGCGCCCAAAGAGCTGCTCGGCCAGGAAGTCCACGAGGCGCCCGTAGCGCGGCGGCG